>JBAQYH010000771.1:0-5579 GCA_049299935.1 Methylobacter sp.
GGCTGAGATTAAACGCCCAGGAATTTTGTATAAAATTGTTATTTGTCTTGACCTAAAGCGACGTTGATCAGCGTAGAGCGGCCCTGATCGGCTATTCCAACGCGACTTCGTGGATTTAAAATCTATAGGTCTTCGATAGGTCGGATTACGCTAACCCGACCTATAACCCGATCACTCAAGAAAGCCCCAAGACATCCTGCATGTCGTACAAACCGCTGTCCTTATCAGCCAGCCAAACCGCCGCCCTGACCGCGCCGTTGGCAAAAGTCATGCGGCTGGTGGCTTTGTGGGTGATTTCCACCCGCTCGCCGTCGTCGGCAAACATGACGGTATGCTCGCCGACGATGTCCCCGGCGCGTATCGTTGAAAAGCCGATGGTTTTCCTGTCCCGCTCGCCGGTATTGCCTTCCCTGCCGTAAATCGCGCAGTCTTTCAAATCCCGGCCCAGCGCATCGGCTATCACCTCGCCCATGCGCAATGCGGTGCCGGACGGCGCATCGACTTTATGCCGGTGATGGGCTTCGATCACTTCAATATCGGTGTAATCGCCCATGACTTTGGCGGTCATCTCCAGCAGTTTAAGCGACAGGTTGACGCCGACGCTCATGTTGGGCGCCATCACGATCGCTACGTCTTTGGCCGCCTCGCTGATCTGAGCCTTTTGCGCATCGCTGTAACCGGTGGTGCCGATAACTATCTTTTTGCCGGCTTCGCGGCAAATCTCGATAAAGGCCATTGACGCATCGGGACGGGTAAAATCGATCAATACGTCGAATTGATCGACCACGGACGCCAAGTTATCGCCGACTTTGACGCCGACCACGCTGATGCCTGCCAACTCCCCCGCATCCCGGCCTATCGCAAGACTCTCCGGGCGGGACACCGCAACGGCCAATTCGGCATTTTTAGCCAGCGCCGCCGCCTTGATCAAACAAAGGCCCATGCGGCCGGACGCACCTACTACAGCAATACGCATCATGACTTATCCTGTTAATTTATCGAAAAAGCTTTTTACGCCGTCAGTCCATGAGGATTCTTGAGGACTGTGATGCTTACCGCTGCCGGATAAGGATTCGCTAAGCTGCTCAACCAGGGCCTTTTGTTCTTTGGTCAGATGCACCGGCGTTTCAACCTGCACCTTGCACAGCAAATCGCCGACCGGGCCGCCCCTGACCGGCTTGACGCCTTTGCCGCGCAGCCTGAACAATTTGCCGGTTTGGGTTTCGGCAGGGATTTTCAACAACACCTTGCCGTTCAATGTCGGCACTTCCAACTCGCCGCCCAAACAGGCGGTAGGGAAGCTGATCGGCACTTCGCAATACAAGTTCGCGCCGTCGCGGGTAAAAATCTCGTGATCTTTTACCTGAACCTGAACGTATAAATCGCCCGCCGGTCCGCCGTGCTCCCCGGCTTCGCCTTCCCCGGCCAGACGGATGCGATCGCCGGTATCGACGCCTGCCGGAATTTTTGCGGACAGGGTTTTATTTTCCTGGACCCGCCCCTGGCCGTAACATGAGCCGCAAGGGTCTTTGATTTGTTTGCCGGTACCGCGGCAGGTCGGACAGGTTTGCTGAACGGAAAAGAAACCCTGCTGCATCCTGACTTGGCCGTGGCCGTGACAAGTCGAACAGATAACCGGACTGGAACCCTTTTTAGCGCCGGAACCGCTGCATTCGCCGCAGGTAACCAGCACCGGCACACGGATTTTGGCCTCGGTGCCGAATACGGCTTCTTCGAGCGTTAACTCCAGGTTGTAGCGCAGGTCCGAACCACGCTGAACGCTGCTCCGCTGCTGCCTTCCGCCGCCGAATATATCGCCGAAAATATCGCTGAAACTTTCGCCTGCGCCGAAACCGCCAAAGCCTCCGGCCCCGCGTCCGCCGCCCATTGACGCATCGACGCCGGCATGGCCGAACTGGTCGTAAGCGGAGCGTTTTTTAGGGTCGGACAAGACTTCGTAAGCTTCTTTAATCTGCTTAAACTTGGCCTCGGCTTCCACCGGATTGTCCTTATTCCTGTCCGGGTGATACTTCATCGCCTTGCTGCGATAGCTTTTCTTAATCTCTGCATCACTGGCGTTTCTGTCTACACCGAGAAGCTTATAAAAATCTTCTTTTGCCATGGTTCAATAGTCTATTGTTGGATTTTGGTGATTATCATCGTCTGATATTGCCCCGGATACCCCGTGAAGAGGATAAGAGACGGGTTGCTAAACCGCAAAAAGAACACGAAGGGACACGAAGTTTTTTTCCTTCGTGAGCTTCGTGTTCTTCGTGGTTTGATGCCTTAAGTTAATGCGTATGGGGATAAGATGCATCCCCAAACAGACATTTACTTCTTGTCGTCGTCTTTAACTTCTTCGAACTCGGCATCGACAACACCGTCGTCCGCCGCAGTGTGCTCTGAAGAACCATGAGCGCCGGACGCTTCACCTTCTGATGCCGATTTTTGCGCGTAAACGCGTTCGGCCAGTTTGCCTGACAACTCGGTCAAGGCATTGGTTTTGGCTTCAATTTCCGCTTTATCGTCGCCTTTAACCGCGGCTTTCAGTTCTTCAATCGCATGTTCGATGCCTGTTTTTTCATCGGCGCCGACTTGATCGCCCAGTTCTTTCAGCGATTTTTCAGTGGCGTGAATCATGCCGTCCGCATGGTTGCGCGCTGCGACCAATTGAGTCAGTTTACGGTCTTCATCAGCATGCGCTTCGGCATCTTTAATCATCCGTTCAACTTCGTCATCCGATAAGCCGCTGGATGCTTTGATAACAATCGATTGTTTTTTGCCGGTCGCTTTGTCTTTAGCCGACACGTTCAAAATACCGTTGGCATCGATGTCGAATGCGACTTCAATTTGCGGAACGCCGCGCGGAGCAGGCGGAATATCGGACAGGTCGAAACGGCCCAGCGATTTATTCGCCGATGCAACTTCGCGCTCACCTTGCAATACATGCACGGTTACCGCGGTTTGATTGTCATCCGCTGTAGAGAAAACCTGCGATGCATTCGTTGGGATCGTGGTGTTTTTCTCGATCAGTTTCGTCATCACGCCGCCCATGGTTTCGATACCCAGCGATAACGGGATAACGTCCAACAGCAATACGTCTTTAACTTCACCGCCCAGAACGCCCGCCTGGATCGCCGCACCTAAAGCTACCGCTTCATCAGGGTTAACATCTTTGCGCGGTTCTTTGCCGAAAATGCTTTTAACCATTTCCTGCACTTTAGGCATACGAGTTTGACCGCCGACCAAAATCACGTCGTTAATATCCGATGCCTTTAGCTTCGCGTCTTTCAGCGCCATTTCGCATGGGCCTTTAGTGCGGTTGATCAGCTCTTCAACCAGCGATTCCAGTTTGGCGCGGGTCAATTTAACGTTCAAATGTTTAGGACCTGATGCGTCTGCGGTAATGTAAGGCAGGTTCACATCGGTTTGCTGGCTTGAAGACAATTCGATCTTGGCTTTTTCCGCCGCTTCTTTTAAACGTTGCAATGCTAACGGGTCGTTATGCAGGTCTACGCCGCTTTCCTTTTTGAATTCTGACGCAAGAAACTCAATGACTCTTGAGTCGAAATCTTCACCGCCCAGGAAGGTATCGCCGTTGGTCGATAACACTTCGAATTGGTGCTCGCCGTCGATCTCGGCGATCTCAATAATTGAAATATCGAAAGTACCGCCGCCTAAGTCATAGACTGCGATTTTGGTATCACCTTTAGGCTTATCCATACCGAAAGCCAATGCAGACGCAGTCGGTTCATTGATAATACGCTTGACTTCCAGGCCGGCAATACGGCCTGCGTCTTTAGTCGCCTGACGTTGCGAATCGTTAAAATAAGCCGGTACGGTAATGACCGCTTCGGTAACTTCTTCGCCCAAATAGGCTTCGGCGTCTTTTTTCAGCTTCATCAAAATACGCGCTGAAATCTCGGGGGATGCCATTTTTTTGCCGTGTACTTCAACCCACGCATCGCCGTTTTCAGCTTCGACGATTTTATAAGGCACCATTTTGATGTCTTTTTGCACGACATCGTCTTTAAAACGGCGGCCGATCAAACGCTTGATCGCAAATAAGGTATTTTTTGGATTGGTAACGGCTTGGCGTTTTGCCGACTGGCCGACCAATACTTCATCATCACTGGTAAAAGCGATAATGGAAGGCGTAGTACGCGCTCCTTCGCTGTTTTCAATCACTCTTGCTACGCCGTTTTCCAACACCGCAACGCACGAGTTTGTTGTTCCTAAATCTATGCCGATTATTTTAGCCATTGAGCTCTCCAGACTTGAATTTATTTAAAAAAGTAAAAGTTGTTACAGATATAAGGCTGCTTTATTTGATTTCAAGCCTGTTCATCGATGCTGGGAATATCTGTCGGCTTTTTTTCGGCGGCTTTGGCAACCAAAACCATCGCAGGACGGAGCAAGCGTCCGTTCAACATATAACCCTTTTGAAAAACGTTAACCACCGTGTTCGGCTCGGCGCCTTCTACGGCCTGCATGGCCATGGCCTGATGCTGTTCGGCATTAAACGGCTGGCCGATCGGATCAATCGTTTCAATTTTGAATTTTGCAAATACTGATTCGAACTGTTTAATCGTTAATTCGCTGCCTTCACGGAATTTCTTTACTTCCTCGCTATCGCCTGTCGCAGCCTGCAAACCTAACACCAGACTGTCTAATACCGGCAATAATTCTTTCGCAAAGCCTGTCAGCGCAAATTTGTGCGCATCTTCCAGATCCTTTTGTGTTCTTCTTTTCAGGTTTTCCATTTCCGCCTGTGCGCGAACCGCTTTATCCCAATTCTCCTGGGCTTTTTGCTCAGATTGGGTCAATGCCTGCTGCAACTCATCAATCGTAAGCTCGTGCTCGACTAATTCGGTATGGGGCGGTTCTACAACCGTTTCGCTTTCAGTTTTAACCTGGGAGTCAGGCGCTTCCTGATCAGTACTCATTATTAATAGCTCCGTAATATTTAAAATTAATGTGGTTCAGCACCAAAGACAATGGAACGCAGATAACTATGATGAACACGGATAATTTTATTTAATCTTAATTATCCGCGTTATCGGCGCTCCATTTTTCAAAACCGCTAAGTAGTTGCGTTATTTTATAGTGGGGTCGTTGATTTTGGATTCAAGGCGGCACCCAACAATTTTGCCGTCACATCGACATAAGGGATGATTTTCTCGTAGGCCATGCGCGTCGGCCCGATAACGCCCAACACGCCGACCACTTCGTCGCTGACCGAATACGATGAGGTCACCAGGCTGCAATGATCGAAAGCCCGGTACCCGGACTCTTCGCCGATAAATATCTGCACGCCTTCGGCTTTCATGCATTGATCGAGCAAATGAATAACGCCCTGCTTTTGGCTGAATGCTTCAAACAGGTTTTTTAGCCGTTCCATATCCGACAACTCGGAAAAACCCATCAGATTGGTTTCGCCGGTCAGCACGTAATCGTCTTTTTTATTGTCCTGATCGAAGGCCAGTTGCGCCATTTTAACTGCGTCCAGCATGCCTTGGTTCATGCGTTCCTGGTCTTCCTGCAATTCTTTTATAACGGCTTTGCGCACCGCATCCAGG
>JBAQYH010000772.1:0-1670 GCA_049299935.1 Methylobacter sp.
GTAGTTTAAATTTTGCACTCTCCAACCGGCCTCGAAAAAACCGTTGATACCGGCGATCTCATTGATGTCAATCCAGCTTTTAGCCGGATAACCGGTTATGAACGTGAAGAGGATGTGGGTAAAAATCCACGGATTCTGAAGTCAGGTTATCATGATCAGGCGTTTTATGCGGCGATGAGGCAGGCGATCGATACAACCGGGTGCCGCTGGCCGACCGCATGAAACAGGTTATTGTTCATGCCAAACGCGAACGGAAAATGCTGGGCGTTTGTTATCTGGATCTCGATGTCTTCAAACCCGTTAGCGACACGCTGGGACATCAAACCGATGACCATGTGCCGATTGAAATTGCCCGGCGCACCGCCAGCATTCTCCGTGAGGGCGATACCGTCGCCCGGCTGGGCGGCGATGAGTTTGTGGTGTTGAAAAGTAACCTGACCCCTTTTTGCCTAAAAAAATACTTGCCCACGCACAATACAAGACTTACAACAAAGTAGCGATTAGGAAAAACAGCTTGCATTCAAAATTTCTGCGTACTAAAGTTCGCCTTGATGTCAATCAAAGGGAATAAGCCAGTGACCGGCGCAACCATGCCAAAGCGGGTTATCGTCTATGCCCAGGAAAGCGGAAAGGAACCCTTTACCGAGTGGCTTTATAACTTGCGGGATGTCATCGTGCGAAAACGTATCCTTGCTCGCGTTTCCCGTTTGCAACAAGGCAACTATGGCGATTGTGAGCCGGTCGGCGAAGGCGTTAGCGAATTGCGATTATTTTTCGGTTCCGGCTACAGGGTTTATTTTGGGGAACAGGGTAAGCAAATTGTCGTCCTGCTCTGCGGCGGCGATAAGGGAAGCCAAAGCAAAGACATTGATCAAGCCAAAACCTATTGGCGGGAGTATCTAAACCATGAGCACTTATAGAACAATTGGCGAAGTTGAAGAACAATACCTTCGCGACCATCCCGAGGAAGTGGACGACTATATTACCGTCCTCTTCGACGAATATGCTGAAAGCGGCGACACCGCCGCCCTGTTGTCCTCCCTGCGCGTGGTCAGTCGAGTGAAAGGAGTAAGCCGAGTCGCGGAAGCTTCCGGCTTAAGCCGGAAGGGTGTGCAAAAAGCCCTTTCGGAGAACGGCAATCCGCAATTTAGCAGCGTCAACGCCATTATGCATGCAATGGGTTATCGACTGACGCCGCAAAAACTGCCCGCGGCGAATCGGGCTTCTTAATTTTTAAGGAACGCGTTGAGATTGTTCGTGCTGTCGAAGTTCGGTAGAGGGGCGCGCATCGGGCACCATTTGCAGATTTTAAAATATCAACGACATCGGGAATGGGCGCGATGCGCCCCCTACTTGGCTTATAAACGCTTAAACCATCAATAGCAGCGCAAGAAATTAATGACTTCCATTCCTCAGCAACTCAAAGAAAGCCTGCAAAAAGGCTTAGCCATTCCTTTCGTTGGCGCGGGCGTTTCCATATCGGTCAAGGATAAGGATGGCAATACCCTGTTTCCAAGTTGGAAAAGTCTGCTGGAGCTAGCCGCTATCCGTCTTGAAGAAGCAGACAACAAACCTGACGAAGCTAATATTGTTAAAGGTTATGTCAAAACCAACCGGTTTCTCGATGCCGCAAAAGAAGCCAAACAGGCATTAGCCGCAAACTGGTTTGA
>JBAQYH010000773.1:0-7870 GCA_049299935.1 Methylobacter sp.
GGCTTTTAATATCGCAAATGAAGCCAACCTGAGCGAAGAAGAACTAGAGCTCCAGCATAAAAAGAAAGACTGGATTTACATACAAAAAAGCTCGATAGAACTTGCCGCCAAAACGGGTTTGCAACAGGGTCTGCAACAAGGTTTAGAGCAAGGGTTCATGCAAGGCGAATCGGACGCAAAAATAAAAATGGTATTAAACGCGCATAAAATGGGCTTGCCCATGCAAACAATCAGCGAATTAACGGGACTTGATGAAGACGGCATTATGCTGATCTTGAGGGAACAATCATGAGACGTGTTTTGGCGATTCAAGTTGCTCAATCGAAGCTGCCCTATCAATCTTTATACACGCCGCTACGCTGCTCCACCCGCATGAAAGCGGGAAATGCAGATATTGCAGGAGCAAATATCTGTCCATGCCGACGCCACCACGCCTGAGGAAATTATGAGTAACAGTTATGCCATTATTCTGGCCGGCGGCAGCGGCAGCCGTCTCTGGCCGCTTTCGCGCACATTACGCCCCAAACAATTGCTCTCGCTGAACGGCGAACAATCCTTGCTGCAACAAACAGCATGCCGCCTGCTTAAGCATGTGGATGCCGGATGTTTGTTAACGGTCACGCATCAGGATCACAAGTTTGAGGTAAAAGGGCAATTGGCCGAAATTGATGCCCAGCTTCCAGCAGCGGTATTGGCCGAACCTTGTGCGCGCAATACCCTGCCCGCGATTACATGGGCGGTCTGGGAGATTTTTAAGCAGGACCCGGAGGCGATGGTCGGCGTTTTCCCTTCCGATCACGCGATTGGCGACGAACAGAGCTTTCTTTCAGCCTGGCGGTCTGCCGAACTGGCTGCGGCAGAGGGTTATCTGGTATTGCTCGGCATCACGCCGTCCGAACCGGCAACCGGTTACGGCTACATTCATCCAGGGGAATCCCTGGGACTTATGGCGGCAACCAACCCGATTTTGAACGTATCCCGTTTTGTTGAAAAACCGGATATGGAGAACGCAAAGCTTTTTGTCGAAAGCGGCTATTTGTGGAACAGCGGCATGTTCGTATTCCGCGCCGGCGATTTTATGCGGATGGTGGAGTGCCATCAGCCCGAAATCCACCGGGCAATAACCTCAATGTCGGGAATCGCCGACGTGGAAGCGTCTTACGACAAGCTGCCGAACCTGTCCATCGATTACGGTTTGGCGGAAAAAGCGGAAAAAGTAGCGGTGGTGCCTGTTGCTATGGACTGGAACGATCTCGGCAGCTGGGAGTCCATCTATCAGCATCGCGACAAGGATGACGCCGGAAATATCGTCCAAGGCGACGTCCTATCGCTGGATACGCAAAACAGCCTGCTTTGGAGTTCGAATGGCCTGCTGGCTACTTTGGGCGTACGGAATATTGCCGTGATTCAGACGGCTGATGCCACGCTGATTTGCGATCGCAGCCGCACGGAAGACATCAAGCAACTAGTTGCACAGGTACAGCAAACCCATCCTCACCTGACCGAAACGCATTTGACCGTGCATCGTCCATGGGGCGTCTACACAGTTTTGGAAGAGGGAGCCCATTTCAAGATCAAATGCATTGTCGTCAATCCGGGTGCCAAACTGTCCATGCAAATGCATAAGCACCGCTCCGAACACTGGGTAGTAGTATCCGGCACCGCCAAAATAACCAACGGCACGCAGGAAATCCAATTAGAAGCCAACCAGTCAACTTATATTCCCAAGACCCATCGGCATCGCCTGGAAAATCCCGGTACGCTTCCGCTGCAAATTATCGAGGTGCAATGCGGCGAATATGTGGGGGAAGACGATATTATACGTTTCGATGACAGCTACGACAGAACATAACCCAATGAATAAAATAGCGTTAATTACCGGCATTACCGGGCAGGACGGTGCCTACCTGACTGAGTTCCTGCTCAAAAAGGGCTACACCGTACATGGCCTCAAACGGCGATCATCGCTGTTCAATACCGACCGTATCGATCACCTCTACCAGGACCCGCACGTCAAAGATGCACGCCTCTTTTTACATTTTGGCGATTTGACCGACTCAACCAACCTGATTCGCATCATCCAGCAAGTTCAGCCGGATGAGATTTATAATCTCGCTGCGATGAGCCATGTCGCAGTGAGTTTTGATACGCCCGAATATACGGCCAATGCCGATGGTATCGGTACGTTACGGATACTTGAGGCTATACGCATTCTCGGCATGGAGAAGAAAACCCGTTTTTATCAGGCTTCCACCTCGGAGCTTTACGGCTTAGTGCAGGAAACGCCGCAGAAAGAGACCACGCCGTTTTATCCGCGCTCCCCTTATGCCGTTGCCAAACTTTACGGCTACTGGATCACCGTCAATTATCGCGAAGCTTACGGCATGTATGCCTGTAACGGCATCCTGTTTAATCATGAAAGTCCGGTACGCGGCGAAACTTTTGTGACCCGTAAGATTACCCGCGCTTTGGCGCGCATCAAACTCGGCTTGCAGGATTGCCTTTATCTCGGCAATCTCGATGCCCTGCGTGATTGGGGGCATGCCAAGGATTATGTCGAGATGCAGTGGTTAATGCTGCAACAGGAACAGGCAGAAGATTTTGTGATCGCCACAGGCGTGCAATACAGTGTTCGCCAGTTCGTTGATATTGCGGCGAAAGAGTTGGGCATCCACATCACCTGGCAAGGCAGCGGCGCAGAGGAGAAGGGCTATGATGCGCAAGGACACTGCATCGTACAGGTTGATGCCCGATACTTCCGCCCTACGGAAGTCGAAACATTGCTGGGCGATCCGAGCAAAGCAAAAGAAAAACTTGGCTGGACGCCGAAGATTACTTTCCATGAATTGGTAGCAGAAATGGTACGTGAAGACCTTAAAAGTGCCGAGCGCGATGAGCTGGTCAAAAAGCACGGCTTTGCCGCATACGACTATCACGAGTAGTAATTAGTAATGAATAAGCACACCAAAATATATATTGCCGGACACCGGGGCCTGGCGGGCAGCGCCATTGTGCGTGAATTGCAACAGCAAGGCTACGCCAACTTGATAGGCCGCACTCATGCCGAACTGGACCTGGAAGATGCCGCTGCCACGCAGCAATTTTTTGAGCAGGAGCGCCCCGAAATCGTTTTTTTGGCGGCGGCCAAAGTCGGCGGCATTCATGCCAACAACAGCTATCCGGTAGAATTCCTGATGAGCAACTTGCTGGTTGAATCCAATGTCTGCCGTGCCGCTTATGCCACAGGCGTGAAGCGCTTGATATTTTTAGGCAGCTCCTGCATCTACCCGCGCGATTGTCCGCAACCGATCAAAGAAGAATACCTGCTTACCGGGCCGCTCGAATCGACCAACCGCGCCTATGCGCTGGCCAAGATTGCCGGCATTGAAATGTGCTGGTCGTACAATCGTCAATACGGCACAAAATGGCTGGCGGCCATGCCCACCAATTTGTATGGCCCAGGCGATAATTATGACCTGAACAATTCACATGTATTGCCCGCCTTGATCCGTAAAATACATGAAGCAAAAGTTACCGGCGATGCAGAGGTTGTACTGTGGGGCAGCGGCACACCAAAACGCGAATTTTTGTATGTGGATGACTTGGCGAATGCACTGGTATTCCTGGCGTCATTAGACGATGAGCGCTACAACATGCTGACCGCCCCATCCCAATGCCCGTTGATCAACGTAGGCACAGGCGAAGACCTGACTATCAGGGCATTGGCGGAAATATGCGCCGAGGTTGTAGGTTACAATGGCCAGTTTGTACAAGACACCTCCAAACCCGATGGCACGATGCGCAAGTTATTGGATGTATCCAGAATCCGCAATCAGGGATGGGAGGCAAAGATAGATTTAAAAGAAGGAATTGCTTTGGCTTACAGCAGTTATTTAGACGGCCTACCTCTATGATAATCACCATCAGCGGTCCCAACGACATCGGTTTGGTGTCTGGTAAGTTTGTGTAATGCTCATGTTATGCATGGATATTGACCCGAAGAAGATTTCCATATTCATCTACCGCGCTTGTAACTTATCGTGCTAACAAACTTAAAGCGAATTATTGGCAGTGTCTTAATTCATCAAGGTTTTCGCCGCTATTTTACAAATACCTCGTGGATGTTTGCCGAACAGATATTACGCCTTATCGCCGGACTGCTTGTGGGCATTTGGGTGGCTCGTTATCTAGGGCCTGAGCAATTCGGCTTGTTCAGCTATGCTATCGCTTTTGCGACCATATTCAGCAGCATAGCCAAATTAGGGTTGGATGGAATTGTAGTTCGCGACCTAGTGCGCGAACCGAATCAGAGAGACTTTTATTTAGGCACGGCATTTTGGTTGAAGCTGGGCGGGGCAATTGTAACGCTTGTTATTGTTGCGTTAACCACGCAACTTGCTTCTAGTGATCGCACTACAAACCTGTATATTCTTATCATCGCCAGCGGTGCAATCTTTCAATCGTTTGAGGTGGTTGATTTTTATTTTCAATCACAGGTTCTTTCAAAGTTCGTTTCAATATGCAAAATAGCGCAACTCCTGCTTTCTTCATTACTCAAACTGTATTTTATATTTGTAGGAGCCGATTTATTTTGGTTTGTGCTGGTCAGTCTGGCTGATCAAATAACTCTTGCGGTATCGCTTTATTTTGCCTATCGCTACCAAAAGCTCGGTGGTTTTTATCGCCATTTTGATCTGGCGATCGCCAAACAACTTCTTAAAGACAGTTGGCCGCTAATTTTTAGTGGCTTAGTCGTTATGATCTACATGCGCATCGATCAGATCATGATCAAAGAGATGCTGGGGGAGAAAGAGGTTGGGATTTACGCAGCTGCAGTTAGATTGAGCGAGGTTTGGTACTTTGTACCGACGATTATCACCAGCTCTCTTTTCCCCGCTATAGTCAGTGCAAAAAAAATTAGTGAACAAATTTACCTCACAAGGCTTCAGAGGCTATATACCTCTTTGGTGTGGATGGCGATAGGGGTGGCTCTGCCCATGTCATTTTTGAGTGATTGGCTGGTGACATTGTTGTATGGCGAGGCATACCGAGAAGCGGGGCAAGTGTTGATGATACATATATGGGCGGGAGTTTTTGTTTCCCTCGGTGTGGCAAGTGGCAGTTGGTTTACAAGTGAAAATCTTCAAAGTTATGCATTTCATAGAACATTATTGGGTGTAATCATTAATGTTGTATTGAACCTAATCTTAATTCGGAAGTTCGGACTAATTGGAGCTGCTATTGCAACTGTCACCGCGCAATCAATGGCGGCACTATTTTTCGATGCCTTAACCAAAAGAACTAGAATTGTTTTCTTGATGAAACTGAAGACGCTTTATTTTGCAAATTTAATTCAAAGGGGCTGAGATGCAGGAATTGGTATATGACTTGTATTCGTATTTGTTTGCTAGAAAAACATTCAATAAACTTAACAAGTTTATTTTTTTATTAGGCTTAAGAGGGCTGGGAATATTAAATTACAAGTCAGATAAGCAAAGTGGTGAGACTAATTTTGCAATGAGCCATTTCTCCAATGCAAAAAAAGGTGTCATCTTCGACGTTGGAGCAAATGTAGGGAACTACTCGACAAGCCTAAGAGAACTTAATCAACATATTGAGATTTATTGTTTCGAGCCACATCCTTGTACTTACCAAAAATTACTGTCAACTGTTAATCATTTAAAAATTAAAACATTTAACGTGGGGGTTGGTAGTACTGCTGGAATGCTAAAACTTTATGACTATGCACTCGATGATGGCTCAGAGCATGCATCGCTCTATAAGGATGTCATAGAAAAAATCCATCAAGGAGAATCGGTAGAGCATGAAGTGGAAATTGTTACATTAAATGCATTTGCTATCGAACACAAAATTGAAAGAGTACTCTTGCTGAAAATTGATACAGAGGGGCATGAGTTGGAAGTTTTAAAAGGTTTCGAACCCTACATTAGGCAAAACAGAGTTGAATTAATACATTTCGAATTTAACGAAATGAATGTTGCCAGTAGAGTTTTCTTTAAGGATTTCTGGGAGTTTCTGCCAAACTACGACTTTTATAGAATGGTGCAAGATGGTCTTATCCCAATAAAAAATTACAACCCAGTTTATTGTGAGATTTTTGCTTATCAGAATATCGTGGCTAAACTGAAAACCGAGTTTAAGAAAAATTAGTGGAACGAGACGTTTCAATTGAAATAGGAAAAATATCTATGAATCGTGTTTTAATAACCGGCGGCGCAGGCTTCCTTGGCTCACATCTCTGCGACCGGCTGATCCAAGAAGGCCATGACGTTTTATGCGTGGACAACTTCTTTACCGGGAGTAAAACAAATATTGCTCATTTGATAGGCAATCCTTATTTCGAATTGATGCGGCATGATGTTACTTTCCCGCTGTATGTGGAGGTCGATCAAATATATAACTTGGCCTGCCCTGCATCCCCCGTTCATTACCAATTTGACCCTGTGCAGACGACCAAGACCAGTGTGCATGGCGCTATCAATATGCTGGGTCTCGCCAAAAGGGTGAAGGCACGCATTTTTCAGGCGTCTACTTCCGAAGTGTACGGCGATCCGGCGGTGCACCCGCAGCCGGAAAGCTATTGGGGCCATGTCAATCCGATCGGTCCCCGTTCTTGTTATGACGAGGGCAAACGCTGCGCTGAAACGCTTTTTTTTGACTATCACGCCCAACACAATCTGGATATTAAGGTGGTGCGGATATTCAATACCTACGGGCCGCGCATGCATCCGAATGACGGCAGGGTGGTGTCTAACTTTATCGTCCAGGCACTGAAGGGTGAAGACATCACTATTTATGGCGATGGCAGCCAGACGCGCAGTTTTTGCTATGTGGACGACCTGATTGAAGGCTTTGTGCGCATGATGAATACTGAAGCCGGCTTCACCGGGCCTGTTAATATGGGCAACCCAAACGAGTTTTCCATGCTGGAATTGGCCGAAAAAGTATTGCACTTGGTCGGCGGTAAATCGAAGCTTGCATATCAACCGCTGCCGACAGACGATCCCAGGCAGCGACAGCCCAATATCGAGCTTGCCAAAGAAAAACTGGGCTGGACGCCTGAGGTGCAATTGGAAGATGGGCTGAAGGAAACCATCGCATATTTCAGGAGATTGCTAAATGCCTGAATTTCAATTGAGGACGCCTGTTGCATTCATTATCTTCAATCGGCCTGATACGACTGAGCGGGTTTTTGCCGAAATTGCCAAAGCCAAGCCACCCAAGTTGTTGGTGGTGGCGGATGGTCCACGAGCCGACCGGGATGGCGAAGCAGAGAAAGCGGCAACAACCCGCGCCATTATCGATCGCGTGGATTGGGATTGCGAAGTGCTGACCAACTATTCTGACATTAACCTCGGATGCAAGCGGCGCGTATCCAGCGGTATCGACTGGGTATTCGAGCAGGTGGAAGAAGCGATTATCCTGGAAGATGATTGCTTGCCGGACCCTTCATTTTTTCGATTTTGTGAAGAGTTGCTGGCGCGTTATCGGCACGATCAGCGTATCTCGCAAATTAATGGCGTGAATTTTCAATCAGGCTATCGGATTAATAACGACAGCTATTATTTTTCAAAAAACAGTCATATTTGGGGCTGGGCATCGTGGCGTGATCGTTGGCAAAATGATTACGATGTTGAGATGAAACGCTGGCCGCGTATTAGAGATCAGGGACGGTTGGCTGATTGGTTTTATTCACCGGCAGAAAAAACGATCTGGACTAATATTTTTGAAAAGGTGTACCAAGGCGGGGTCGATACCTGGGATTATCAGTGGTCATTTGCGGCTCTATTGCATGGTCGATTGTCTATATTGCCTAACGTCAACCTTATCTCCAATATCGGCTTTGGTC
>JBAQYH010000774.1:0-4239 GCA_049299935.1 Methylobacter sp.
GGCCTATGTGACCTATGAACGACGCGGCGTAAAACTGGAGCCGGGGAAGCATTGAGTTAGCCTGGGAACTTAATTGTCCACGAAAAGCACGAAAGACACGAAAACAATGTTCTTTTCTCGTTCCCACGCGCTACGTCACTGCCAATGTCTTGCGTATACGGGACGTAGCGCGACCAGCATTGCAAAATGCATGAACAACAACGGAGAACTCCTTATAAATATTTTCGTGCTTTTCGTGCCTTTCGTGGACAAATCGCCGTTCGTTTTTAGGTTTAACAGACAATCTAGAATCACTCTTTGAGAAGACCAATATGAAAGCAAACATCGGCCTAATCGGCCTGGCAGTCATGGGACAAAATCTGGCCCTTAATATGAACGACCATGGTTTTAAAGTAGCGGTTTATAACCGCACTACCCAAACAGTCGACGAGTTCCTAAACGGCTCCGCCAAAAACACGCAGATTATCGGCACTCACTCGCTGGAAGAGTTGGTCGATAACCTGGAATCGCCGCGTATCGTCATGTTGATGGTTAAAGCGGGCGAGGTTGTCGATCAATATATCGACAAGATAGCGCCGCTGTTATCAGGCGGCGATATTATTGTTGACGGCGGCAATTCGCTTTTCACCGACACCGCTCGTCGCACCCTGGCCCTAAAAGAACGCAATATTCTTTACATAGGCGCCGGCGTTTCCGGCGGCGAGGAAGGCGCAAGACACGGGCCTTCGATCATGCCCGGCGGTAATATAGATGCATGGCCCGCAGTCAAAACCATTTTTCAATCCATCAGCGCCCAGGTTAGCGGCGAGCCGTGCTGCGAATGGGTGGGCGATAACGGGGCCGGGCATTACGTCAAGATGGTGCATAACGGTATCGAGTACGGCGACATGCAGCTGATCTGCGAAGCGTATCAACTGATGTCGGACGGCTTGGGCTTAGGCGCTTATGACATGAGCTCGATATTTGCCGCGTGGAATCAGGGCCCGTTAAACTCTTACCTGATTGAAATCACCGCCGCCATTTTGGCGTACAAAGATGAAGGCGGCCAGCTGCTGCTGAAAAAAATCCTCGACACAGCCGGGCAAAAAGGCACCGGTAAATGGGCCGGCATCAATGCGTTGGATTTGGGTATTCCGTTAACCTTGATCGGCGAGTCCGTCTTTGCCCGCTGCCTATCGGCCCAAAAAGAGGAACGGGTTAAGGCCGCGTCGATACTGCCTAAACGAACACTGAAGTTTATCGGCGACAAGAAACCCATGATTCATGCGATTGGCGATGCGTTGTATGCCGCCAAGATTATTTCTTACACCCAAGGGTTTCGCCTGATGCGCGAGGCGTCGAAAGAATACAACCTGTCGCTCAATTACGGCGATATTGCGCTGATGTGGCGCGGCGGCTGCATTATTCGCAGCCGTTTTTTAAACGACATCAAGGAAGCCTACGATGCCGACCCTGATTTGGAAAACCTGCTGTTAGCCGATTTCTTTGTCAATGCGATGAAACAAGCCGATGAAGGCTGGCGCAAAGCGGTGATATTAGGCATCGAGCTGAGCATCCCGACCCCGGCATTGTCTTCCGCGCTGGCCTATTACGACGGCTACCGGTCTGAAAAATTGCCGGCTAATTTATTGCAGGCGCAACGGGATTATTTCGGCGCGCATACTTATGAACGGGTAGACCAGCCCAGAGGCCGGTTTTTCCATACCGATTGGACCGGGCGTGGCGGCAAAACCGCATCGACTAGCTATACTGCTTAAATAAAGCATTTCGGATTAAGCTACCTCCCCATAGGAATCAATTTAAGAGGCAACACCACGAAGACACGAAGAAATTCTTCGTGTCTTCGTGGTTAACCAATCTGTTTAACCGAGGTACTACCGATGAAAGCCGAATCCTGCACATACGTTATTTTTGGCGCGACCGGAAATCTGTCCCGGATCAAATTAATGCCGGCGCTGTATCATCTGGATGCTGCCAGCCGCTTGCCGGAAGGCACCCGTATTCTAGCCATAGGGCGCAGGCCGTGGGATCAGGGAAAATGGCTGGCGGAAGTCAGGCAGATGATCGAGGACAAGGCGCCGGGCGATTTTGATGAATCCGTGTTCCAGCGTTTTAGCGCCCGGTTGTATTACCATCAAGGCGATATAACACAGCCTCAGTGCTATGCGGGACTGGCCGATACGCTCAGCCAAAAAGACCAATTCCCTAAAAACATCGCGTTCTACCTTTCTATAAGCCCCTCAGACTTCGGCACGGTCATGGAACTGCTGAGCAATACCAGCCTGCTTGATGAAGAAGACGGCTGGCGGCGGGTGATTATCGAAAAACCTTTCGGTTATGACCTGGACACCGCACAAGCACTGCAAAAACGCATCAGCCGCTATTTATCGGAAGATCAGATTTACCGCATTGATCATTACCTGGGCAAAGGCATGGTGCAAAATGTACTGGTGTTCCGCTTTGCCAACGTGATGCTGGAGCCGTTATGGAATCGCAACTATATCGACCATATCCAGATCACCCATTCCGAAGAGATGGGCATCGGCAGCCGCGCCGATTACTATGACAAGGCCGGCGCCATGCGCGACATGCTGCAAAGCCACTTGCTGCAATTGCTGACACTGGTCGCGATGGAGCCGCCGGTGTCGATGGAAGCCGAATCGCTGCGCGACGAAAAAGTCAAAGTGCTGAAATCCATCCGGCCTATTCCCAGGGAAGCGGTGCACGGCCATGCTTTCCGCGCCCAGTACAGCAAAGGCCGCATCGGCGGCGAGCAAGTCAACGGCTATCTACAGGAAGAAGGCATACCGGTAGGCAGCATGACCGAAACCTATGCCGCGATGAAACTGTATATCGACAACTGGCGCTGGCGCGGCGTGCCGTTTTACCTGCGCACCGGCAAGCGCATGGCCAAGGCGCAATCGACGATCTCGATTTGTTTTCGCCACCCGCCGCTACAGTTTTTCCGCGGCACCGAGGTGCAGTGCATGAATCCCAACTGGGTGTTGCTGGGCATACAGCCGGAAGAGTGCATACGGATCGAAATGACCGTAAAGGAACCGGGCCTGGAAATGCGCACCCGCGCCACCAGCCTGGACGCAAGCTTCCGCCAGCAGGACGAAAAACCTGTCGATGCCTATGAAGACCTATTGCTGGACGTATTAAAAGGCGACCGCTCGTTATTTCTGCGCTTTGATGAAGTAGAATATGCATGGCGCATTGTCGATCCGATCCTGCAAACCTGGGCGATAGAGCATGACTATATCGTCACCTATCCTGCCGGTTCCTGGGGGCCGGAAGACAGCCGCCGCTTATTCGACAAAGAAAGCCAATCCTGGCGCAGCTCATTAACCCCGGAGTGTAACTAAATGCAAACAAACAGCCGCTGGCATACTCTTGAAACCGCAGAAGACGTAGCGCAAACCGCCTGCCGGCAAATCCTCAACGCCGCCGATTCGGCTATTTCGGAACGCGGTAGATTCAAGCTGGTACTGGCCGGAGGCAGCACCCCGGAAAAAGTCTATCGCCTGCTCGCCGAGTCCAATGCCGACTGGGCTAACTGGCATATTTATTACGGCGACGAACGCTGTTTGCCTGCCGATCATCAGGACCGCAACAGCCTGATGGCAAGCCGGGTTTTCCTGGATAAAGTGGCTATTCCGGCGAATCAGATCTTTACCATTCCCGCCGAACTGGGGCCGGAAGTTGCCGCCGACCGCTATAAACTCGCCGTCAGCAAGGCCGGTATGTTTGATATGGTATTGCTGGGCATGGGCGAGGATGGCCATACCGCGAGCTTGTTTCCCGGCCATCAGCATCAACAGGATGAACTGGTGCATGCTGTTTACAATTCGCCCAAACCGCCGCCGGAGCGCGTTTCGATCAGCGCCAAGGCGTTAAGTAATACGCAGGAACTGATTTTTTTGATTACCGGCGCGAATAAACAGGAAGCCGTCAATTTGTGGCGCTCCGGATCGGATTTGCCGGTTGCGACAATCGTTCCTGAAAACCCTATCGATGTTTATATCGATAGTGATGCTTATCAGCCGTAGTTGAGGTTTTACCACGAAGTGCACGAAGGTCACGAAGAAAGCAAAGACGGAGACTTAAGCCGCATTTGCCGGGAACACGAAGTTATTACCTGACGTTACGCACGGTCCAAAACCGTCGAGAAAAAGATAGAGCGCAGTCCCGTGTCTGGAAATATACGCCGTAGGGCGTGCCGTGCGCGCCTTGGGA
>JBAQYH010000775.1:0-2562 GCA_049299935.1 Methylobacter sp.
ATGCGCAATAGCATGGCGATGCAGAATGTATCGAGTACGTGCGCGTTTAAAAATATTCATTATCGATCAAATCCTGATTTGCGACAGTCGTTACCCGCCCCATTCGTGTAAGAGGTGGGAAGTAAAATTAAAGCGTCCATTTTTGATGGAAGACTAAATGCGGATACCCAATATCCCTAAAATTTTAACCATGCCGAAATAGGCGGCAGCGGTCCCCAAGCACGCAATACACAGGCTTAACCAGAATCCTAGACCGTATCGAAGCAACAGCGGCAAAACGATGAATAGCACCAGCGAAGGTAAAATGAGCCAGAAAATACCATGAGAAAGTGCTGCTACTTTCTCAATATCTCCTGTATCAAGGTAGAGCCAGACGAAAGCGAGTAGCGAGGAGAGTGGCAAAGAGGCCAGAGCAGCCGCCCAAAAAGAACTGCGCTTAGCCAACTCGGCGACAGCTATGAGAATGGCTGTTGAAAAAACAATTTTTAGGGCATATTGCATCATGGCTTGGCGAACAAGTGTCATTTCATGAACATCGTTTTCCGATCATTCTCCCAATCGGTGATGGTCATGTCCTGTAAGATTTGCGGTCCGGCCTGAGGAATCGCGTTCTTTGCCAAAACCACATAGGGCGCGGTAGCCAGAGCGGCACCAACATATCCTGGAGGTATGAACTCATGCCTGATACCCACGTATATTTCTTTATAACTCACTCCCTGATTTTCGCCGACTAGCGAAACGCTGTCGGCAAGCTTGTGCAGAACCTGATTAAAGTATCCCCTTTCTCCATAGCTTCGCGGCCTTAGCTGACCGCATAACTCCATGAACAGATTTGAATTACGACTTCGATCATTGGCGATGCCGAGCGCCATTCCGCACCATGCCGTCGTGGGGCCGGTAACGACGATTTCCTTATGGGCAGCGACGATATGGGCGCCGGGAAGCATAGGAAATCGCTTTTCCTTGCGAGTTCCAAACAGTCTTTTTCCCGCATCAAGGAGCGGCTCCATGGAATAGACAGGAATTTTAGCCAGCCCGTGTTGCAAGGTAAACAAAGGTGCTCTAGGAGTACGCGTCAATTCATCGGCCTTGGCGATGTCGTAGCCCCATATAACGCCGTTGAGCCCAGAAAAAGATGAGGCAACGATCAGATTAATTTGACCGATATAAGCTTCCGAGGATTCCGCCTTATCGAAGGCGACCGTTCCATCCAACCCCTCGCCTTTTTGACCAGCTAACATCATGGTCTTGGGCACCTTGCTAACATGAAGTGTAATGACGGAAACATATCCAGTTCCATTGGCACCTGGATTTCCATAGCCATCGCAATAAGTTTCAAAAGGCCCAACCTGTCAAAAAGCGTTGAAAAGTTTCCAGTAAAGAGCGTCGAAAAGTTTCCAGTCTAGCTGTAGGGTTATAGAGTTTCCGACGCCTTTTTCCGCTGCTTAAACCGATAGGAATCATTGCCGGTTTCGAGGATGTCGCAGTGATGCGTAATGCGATCCAACAACGCGGTCGTCATCTTGGCGTCGCCGAAGACCTGGACCCACTCCCCAAAATTGAGGTTGGTGGTGATCATCAACGAGGTTTTCTCATACAGATGGCTGATCAAGTGGAACAGCAATGCGCCGCCGGATGCGGGGAACGGCAAGTAGCCCAGTTCATCCAAAATCACCGCATCCATAACAACCAACTGCTTGGCCAGGTTTCCGGCCTTGCCCTGCTGTTTTTCCTTATCCAGCTGATTGACCAGATCGACCGCGTTATAAAATCGCACGCGTTTTCCCTGGTGAATGGCTGCTATGCCCAAGGCGGTGGCCAGATGGGTCTTGCCGGTTCCGGTACCCCCCACCAGGATTAAGTTATAGGCTTGCTCCATAAAGCCAGCCGTTGCCAGCTGTTCGATTCTCGCTTGCGGTAACGGCGTTTCTTTCCAATCAAAGCTCATCAGATCACGATGCAGTGGAAAGCGCGCAGCTTTGAGTTGATAGTTCAGGCTACGCGCTTGCCGGTCGAGCCGTTCCGCTTCAATCAGCCGATCCAGCCAGACTTCCGGCATCACCGGCTTTTGCTGGAGGGCGTATTCGGCCTGCCAATCGCTCCAGGCGGCGGCCATGCCGTAAAGGTGCAAGTTTTTCAGTCGAGCAGTACGGTCAATGGACATGGCGTAAGCTCCTTAAAGTATCGTAGCGGCTGCAATCGGCCACCGGCTCCACCGTCAGTGTCGGTGTTGACAGGGGCAGATCCTTCAACGCCTTAGGTTTTGCGGCATCGGTTAAACGGCGCATTTCATTGAGCACAACCGCGGCGCTGATAACGCCCGCCTGCAAGGTCAGGTCACAGGCCACTTCCAGTGTCTCCAGGCCGCCGTCACCGAGTGATCTTGCCATCAGCAACAGGTCGACCGGCAGGCCCGCAGCTTAAGCTATCAACTCAAAGCCGCACGCTTCCCACTGCATCGCGACTTGATGAGCTTTGACTGTAAAGAAACGCCGTTACAGCAAGCCAGGATCGAACAGCTGGCAACGGCTGGCTTTATGGAGCAAGCCTATAACTTAATCC
>JBAQYH010000776.1:0-2953 GCA_049299935.1 Methylobacter sp.
ATCTTAGACGATGATTCCGAACAGCGTAAAATACTCGATGCCGCCGGCATTGAAGTCTCATTCGACGGTTTGGAAATCGACCTATAAAGGATACACCATGAGCAGCGATAATAAAGCCTGGACCAAAGAACAGTTTGAAGCCGAACTACGCGGCATGGAAAGCCACTACCACATTCATCATCCTTACCATACGCTGATGAACGAAGGAAAACTCACCAAAGCACAATTGCAGGGCTGGGTCGCCAACCGTTTTTATTATCAGGTCTGCATTCCGATTAAAGACGCCAACATCCTGGCCAATTGCCCGGATCGAGAAACCCGCGCCAAATGGATCCAGCGGATTATGGATCATGACGGACACCCCGGCGATCCGGGCGGCATTGAAGCCTGGATACAACTGGGTATCGCAGTCGGTTTGACGCGGGAAGACATCACCTCGTTAAAATTCGTATTGCCGGGTGTGCGATTTGCTGTCGATGCCTATGTCAATTTTGCCCGCCGGGCGGAATGGCACGAAGCGGCAAGCTCATCGCTAACCGAACTGTTTGCCCCCAAGATTCACCAGCAACGCCTGGATAACTGGCCGGAGCACTATCCTTGGGTGGAACAGGAAGGCTATATCTATTTCCGCAAACGCCTGACCGAAGCGCGCCGCGATGTCGAACACGGCTTGGCGATCACGCTGGATTGGTATAAAACCCGCGAACAACAAGACCGCATGATTGAAATCCTGAAATTCAAGCTGGATGTATTGTGGACAATGGCGGATGCGATGTATATGGCTTATATTCACGATATGCCGCCTTATTTTAATATTGAAAAATAGCGTGGAGTAACCGATGGCAACAACTTACGAACATGACATTGTGGCATGGGCCAAAGAACAAGCCTATCTGTTACGGTCAGGCCAGTTGTCAGCCATCGATATAGAACATATTGCTGAGGAAATAGAGGACGTGGGCAAAAGCGAACAGCGTGAACTGGCAGGCCGTATGGCGGTACTTTTAGCCCATTTGCTCAAATGGCAATACCAGTCGGCTCGTCAAAGTAGCAGTTGGCAACGAACCATTAAAGAACAGCGCAAGGCTATTGCCCGGCGCTTAATAAACACGCCCAGCCTCAAGACATCCATCCATGATGTAGAATGGCTGACAGATGCTTGGGGGGATGCCGTTTCGATAACCATCAATGAGACCGGTATGGACTGTTTTCCAGAAGCCTGCCCTTGGACAATTGACAACATCCTTACCGAAGGTTGGTTGCCATCAACAAGCGATGAAGAACAGCCATGAAAAAGCGCATTCTCGTATAACAGGAGATCAGGCGATGCAATGGGCAGAAGTGATTGATAACCCGTATTTTGAAAACCTACCGTTTAAAATCGAGTTGAACCGTTATGGAAAAATTGAAATGACGCCAGCATCCAATAAACACGGACGTTTACAATTACACATCGGCGCTTTACTTGAACGCAAGCTCAAAAAAGGTGAAACATTAATTAAATGCTCAATTCAAACCACCGAGGGCGTAAAAGTCGCCGATGTTGCGTGGTGTTCCAAAGCCTTTATCAAGCAACTCGGTTATGAAACACCTTATACGCATGCCCCTGAAATTTGCATTGAAGTGGTCTCGCCTTCCAATTCGAAAGAAGAAATGACCACTAAGGTTCTGCTTTATTTGCAGGCAGGCGCTGAGGAAGTTTGGGTTGCATGGGAAAACGGCATTATTGATTATTACGATAAGACCGGAAAAATAGAACTGTCAAACTACGGTATTAATGTAACAATTCCAGTAAAATAAAGCCCCGCTATACGCTACGGTAACGCCGTAAGCTCAATGTACACTAGCCGCTCCGCTCTACCACTTAAATATTTATTTAAATATGACCATAAACCCAGATCAAACCATCAAATTTTCCCCTCTGCACCGCCTGCAATGGGAAGAAGCCCAGCAAAAAAATGTTATTCTCTATCCCGAAGGCATGGTGGAACTTAACCAAAGTTCCGCAGAAATCCTGAAATTATGCGACGGCACCCGCAAACTTGCCCAAATCGTCAGCGATCTGGAACAGAAATTTGCAACAACCGGTCTCGTTAATGACATTACCGCTTTCTTAGAGGTCGCTTTAAAAAATGGCTGGATCCAACAAAACTAACATCACCCCGCCGCGCTGGCTGCTGGCGGAACTGACTTACGCCTGCCCCCTGCAATGCCCTTATTGCGCCAACCCGATTGATTATGCAAAGTACCAATCCGAACTGGACACCGAGGACTGGAAACGCGTACTGACGCAGGCCCGCAAAATGGGCGCAGTGCAACTGGGCTTTTCCGGCGGCGAACCGTTAACCCGCAAAGACCTGCCCGAACTGGTTAAACACGCCAGGGAGCTGGGCTATTATTCCAACCTGATTACCTCAGGCTATGGACTCACCGAAGAAAAAATCGTCCAGCTCAAGGAAGCAGGACTGGATCATATTCAGGTCAGCATCCAGGCCAGCAGTCAGGAACTGAACGATCACTTGGCCGGTACCGAATCGTTCCAGCTCAAAAAAGAAGTCGCGCATCTGGTCAAAAAACACGGTTACCCGATGGTGCTGTGCGTGGTCATACACCGCGAAAACATCCACCAGATGCCGCAAATTCTGGAAATGGCTGAAGAGCTTGGCGCAGATTATCTGGAACTGGCGAACACCCAGTATTACGGCTGGGCGCATGCCAACCGCGACTTATTGCTGCCTACCCAAGAACAGTTCGAACAGGCGGAGCAAATCGCCCAGGCTTTTAAAGAAAAAGTCGCCGGGAAGATGAAGATCTATTATGTGGTGCCGGATTTTTATGAAGACCGGCCCAAAGCCTGCATGAACGGCTGGGGCACAACCTTCTTGACCATCGCCCCGGACGGAGTAGCCTTGCCCTGCCATTCCGCACGCGAACTGCCGGGACTGGATTGCCC
>JBAQYH010000777.1:0-3047 GCA_049299935.1 Methylobacter sp.
AGCTGGTACTGGACGGCGGTTTCATATGCCGCGTTGGCTTTGGTCAGCGCTTTTTCGATGCCCTCAAGGCGGACCACATTGGCCTGCAAGCGGTCGCCTTCGATCCGCAATTGATGCACCTGCCGCATCAGGCCGCTGATCTGGGTAATGCGTTGCGGCAATTGCTGGATGTCGTATTCCAGAATCTGGGTTTTGACCAGATCGTCGACGCTGCCGATCGGTTTATGGGCGATCGACTGGCTCCAGGCTTTGGCGGCCAGTTCCGCTTCCGAAAACGACACGTTGCGCTGGCCGCGGAACCGGCCGTACAGCTGGCACAGGTATTCGCGCTTAGCGTCGCGCAGATTCAGCACCTGCGGGTAGCGGGCTTTCAGGTGGTTTTCTATTTTTTCAACGTTGGCAACCAACATTTCCCCGTTGGTGTCGTAGCTGGCCAGATCGCCCAGACCGAGCGCCGCGTCGTCGATCAGCAACAAGGCCAGTCGTTCCTGTACCGCCTGACGACGTTCACCGGAGCCGTCGACGCGCACCGCCGCGCCGATCAGCGCGGTAAACGGCTTGCCGTCTTCGCCCTCGTCCGGCTTGAACACCGCCGCGACATAACCGTGCGCGCCGTCGGGGCGGGCGAACAGGTTATCCTCCGCGCCGACGATATACGACCACAAGGTGCGCTTGCTTTTGCTGCCGCGCGAGGTTTGCGTGGTTTCGTCCTGGCCGGGGTTGTAGCTGTAGATATTCTGGTGCGCGGCGGTCATCACCGTTTGCAGCGCATCCAGCAGCGTCGATTTGCCGGAACCGGTGGGGCCAGTCAGCAAGGTCATATTGCCCATCTCGTATTCGTCGCTGCGCAATGCGCCCCAGTTGACCAGGATCAGTTTATCGAGCTTCATACGCTTTGCTCCCCTGTTTCCGGCTCAACGGCTGCTTCGGCAAAGCCTTCGGCCTCCAACGCCGCAGCCAGCACATCCTCACCGATAATGCCGAGGATGGTCGGGCGTATCGCGATCAGCGCATCTTCATCGAGCATCGAGAACAACGCTCCGTATTGGATCAAACGATGCCGTTTCAAGTCTTTCAGCAGGCGGTCGCGGTCGCCGAGGTTATCCGGCAACGGCCGTTTGATCTGGATTTGCAGCGTAGTCGCCAGTTCCTCGAAACGGATCAACACATCGCCGTTGTCGCTCAGGCGGCCGCCGCCTTCGGCCAAGCCTTGCTGGTATAAGAAGCGCAAGGCCAATGCCGAGGCGACGAAATCCGCGGACAGCCGGGCGCGCAACGATGGCGTAGGATCGTTATCGTCCTCGGCCAATCCCGGAATCTGTGCGCCGGGCGCATAGAGCCGGAAAAACTCGTTTTGCAGGTCGTGGACCAGGCGAAAGCCCGACAGCGCAAAATATTCGGCCAGCAAATTTTCGATGCGGCAGGCATCGTCGTAGCAACGCTGTTCGACGCCGTCTTCGTCGCGGACGATGATGCCCCAAGCGAACAGCCTTGCGGCGATTTCCTGGAAGCGTTGCAATTTGAGGTTTTCCGGCTCAAGCCGGTCAAGCAGGGTTTGAGTCAGAGTCATGATTGAATTCAATTTGATAGTCGCTGCCTGTGTAGTAAGCGTTGTTTAATCGGCTGGGCAATTTTTTGGCGTTCAGTGTTTCGTCGCGGGAGGAACGCACCGCCTCCACCATCTGCATGGCCTGCAACACGTCGGTTGCGGTCTGCATCGGCAGGCTGGACAGCCGCACCGAACGCTGCTGCAAGCGCAATTCGCCGCGGATGTAATCGACGACGTCCTGGTTGGACAATGTGAAGGCAGCCGCCTCGCTACGCTGCGTCGCCGCCTGCAAGCGCGCATCGCGGGTTACTTTGGGCAGCGCGGTGACGGTCAATGCCTTCCGGCGTTGCGAGGCGCTGCGCAGTTTGAACGCCGCCGGGTCCAGCAAGCGGATTTCGCTGACGGTGATCGCGGAGCCCAGCCGTTCCAGGAAACCGGTCTGCGCGTCGCCTTCCAGCGTTGCGGCCTGGGCGATGGCCCGGCTGTAGGCTTGCCGGCTTTGCCCGCCTTGCAGCATCAAGGCCTGCTGGACGATGCTCGCGGCGCGGCGCATGTAGATATTCATCGCCTTGATCAGTTCCGGGTGCTTGGCGGTGCAGGCGACTTCGACCCGGTCTTCGATGCGGTCCAGCAGCCAGTCGAAAATCGCGGTATCGCCCCGCTCCTGATGGGTCCAGGCCGCGATGTCCTGCAACTGGCTTTCGAAGGCTTTGACCTTGTCGCCTTCCAGATTGCGCAAGCGGCTTAAACTGTCGCGTATCGCCTGCCGGTGGCGTTCGACGTTGTCGGCGGTCAGCTGTTTTTTAAATTCCTTCTCGAAACGGTCCAGGAAAGCGATGAACTCGTCCCAGGGCGTATTGGTGGCTTCCGACATCAGGCGGCGCACCAGTTCCTGAAAATAATCGACGCCTTCCGACAAGTCGCTGATGATTTTTTCGGCATAATCGTAGGCATCGACCAGGTCGTAGGCGTCGATATTCTTGCGCGCCGCTTCCAGCGCATTACGGCAGCTGCGCACATTGCGCTGACGGCTGCGGGAGCGCAAACGATCCAGCGACCACAAGGCCTCGGCGAACAGCTTGCCGGCGCGGGTGAAACGGTAGGCGGTGACCAAACCGGCACGGTCGCCGAAAGTCTCCAGCCAGCCGTCTTTCAGCAGCGCGCGTATCAGCGCGTTGGTCAGTTGCTGGTCGTCGGCGTTATCCAATCCCGATAGCTCGTCCTCATCCAGAACGCTGTCGACCGCGATGTTGTTGATCAAGACCTGCACGGTCGGCGCCAGCAAGTCCTTTAAGCTGTCGCGAGTCAGGTTCTGAGAATAATCGGCGCTCGGCCCATGCAGGCTCTCATACAGAGAGCGCAGGCAGGCCACCACCAGTTCGCGGCGCTTTCCGTTTAAGGGGCGGAAGAAATTATGACGTTCAGCTTCGAAAAACACCGGCAATCCAAAAATGTATGTTTGCTGCAAGACTCCCCAAAGCTGTTGATGCTATAGGAT
>JBAQYH010000778.1:0-3311 GCA_049299935.1 Methylobacter sp.
CACGACCATCAAAAATGTCCGGTTTGACATTAGAGCCAACAACAGCCTCAGAGCTGAGATTTCCGGCAATATCAAAATCCATGCCCGTGATAAGCGCAATCTTCGTACCCTGCACATATATCGCGCCGTTGACTGCTGCCAAAACTCCGCTCGTGGAAGCTGCCAGAACAGCAGAAAAATAAGGGGAGTCACCTGCGGCTTTGTTTGTATGATTCAAACCCATCAAACCACAATCAATCGTTGCAATGCCGGTTGCCGGAAGTTTGATTGCCATTGAATTGATTTTCAGATCCCAGAACACTTCCGAAAGGTCAACATCGCCATAATTATGTTCAACGGAAAACCAGTCTTCAGTGTGGCCGGTTGTCGGAGTCCATGTCTTTTTGCCAACACCTGTCGCCGTTACAGCGTCACCGGCTATTTTGGCAACTACCGGCGAACCGTCAAGCATCGTGCCGGTCATAACCAAATCGGTCAATGCTGTAATCAGGAAATTACGGGTATTATTACCTTCACCGGTTGTTGTCCAGCCTGTCCATCTTACAACGTCGCCCACTTTGAGGCCGTCTTGAAGGAAGGTTGCCGTTGCCGCGCTGGTGAACGTGCCTGAATTGCCCGTGGTCACAGCCGCCGCTATATCCGATTCTGCACCACTAGCAGGAGCCGCTACCCATGCTTTACGAAGAATGGCAGCCATGAATTTCTCGTAAGTTCCTGGTGAAAGTTCACCACTAATCGAACCGTCAACAGACTGAACGCCATGCCTAAAGTCGCCAATCTGCCGGTCAGCCCTCATTTCATTGGACTGATATGTTTCTTTGGTTAAATTAAGCGAACTTGTTACCCTTCGTAAATACTGCGCTGTCGCTAAGTTCGCCACGGCGCAAGTACCCTTTGTCGCTTGCGGTGCTAAAATTACCTTTTTCTCAATGCCTGATGCAGTTGCCATGATGTTTCTCCTTTTAAGTTAATTTATCTGAAAACCATCTTATCTTTACAGGAACGGCAAACCTGTCACCGTCCACCCTTCCCGGAGAAATTTCCGGTGTTCTATTTATCCTTACGGTTACTGCTCCACTCGTGAACGATGTACCGCGTTTAAAAGTCGTCCTTATTAATTCCGCCCTCGCCGCCGCCGTTGCTGATCCTGTTTGCAAAGGGTACATTAAGGTAATTTGCAAAATTCCCTGTTCTCTATAAAAGCCATCTCCCATTGTCGGATTTTCTGGTTCTGCAACAAGTAAATAAACTTGTTGATACGGAGTGCCTGCCACTGCTGTATGAGGCGTGTTCTCCCAGCACGTTGAGAGACTAGGCGTCATTGCATTAAGTGCTGTTTCCAGTGCTGCGCGGACGGATATAATGCTCATTTAAGTTCACCGATCGCATTGGTTATAAATTTATGAAATTCAATTTCAGTTAATGCCACCATTCCAAATGGAGCCTGCCTACTGCGACCATCCTCCAACGCCTGAATATAAGGCACTGAGTTTTGAATAAAATGCACTTCTCCGGCGGATTTCTGTGGTATTCCCGCCGTAATTCTACCCATTGACGCACTGCCTGAAGGATCAACTCCGTCAAACTGTTTTGGTTGAAGTGACCCCATTGAATAAGCCCAATTATTTCTTGCGTGACCTCCTGCATATCCTTTTGGTGGCGGAGACTGCCAATAATCAGGATCACCAACGGGAGTTTTCTCGATTAGGCTTTTGCCAATATCCAATACGGTTTTTCTAATAACTTGATCGGCGTTCTTTCCGCATTTTTGGACAAATTTATTTATGTCATCTGAAAAACTCATATTAAACCCTTATATTGCACTCAAATAAAATCGTGGTCCCCGCTGGAGATATTGTTTTTAGTGGTGCAACCAATGTATAAACCACTCCGCTAATTGTTACCGTGTCATTCAGTAAAGGAGCCGTTAAGGCCGTTCCTGCCGCGTTTATTGCTGACAAAAGCAATTGCTTGTCACCCGCCTTGATTAAAGTCCCGTCAATATTTTTATTTCCATAATCGAATATCGCGCCGGTGCCGGTCTGCGTTGTGGTAGTTACGCTTGCCGCTCCTGTTGCCGGATCATAAGCACCGGCTATCTGCCGTGTCAGTGTGATCGACTGCCCTTTTCCTTTGAGCATCTTATTGGCGGTCTGTTGCATCCGTTCGTAAAAGTTCATTATGACCTCACCAGACCCATATTGACTCCGCCACCTTTCCCGCTTAGATAAGGCGCAAGGATGGCATCAATTGCCTTATACCTTGTAGTCTGAGGCGAGTTCTTGTCATACGTGACCGCAATGCTGCCAACCTGCTCAGAAAGAACTCCTTGGCTTAAATCAGGGTATAAATCACCGGACAACGCTCTTAATGCCAACTCGCAACAAGCGTTTTTAACAGCCGTGGGAATTTCATCTGTATCTATTTGCCAACTATTAACCACGACTCCCTCACGCGGCCAATCAAGTAATTGATCTTCGTCATATCTAACGCCCTGCCAGCGATCCGTATAAACCTGCGTAATATAATCAGTGGCTTTCCGTAAACATTGCTCACGGATTGCGTCAGTTGCCGCGAAAGTGGGATTTGCCGCGCCCTGGTCCGCCGTTGCTGATCCGTTGGATAATATTTCTCCCAAAGTGAAAGCACCACTGCGAGATTTAACATAATAAGTTAAAGAGGTAAGCATCTGAACAATGACACACGTCTTTGCGCTCAATGCTCCCGTAATCGTATCGCCCTTTGCCCACGTGCCGTTAGGTGCAACATCAAGCGTCATCAATTCCACAATATCGTTCCATGTAGAATTCCCTCGCGCTGTATGATAAGTTGTAGCATCGGCAACCGAGATATAACTTTCAGCGTTTGTTACGACAGTTCCATCTTCAACAATAAGCGACATAATGACTCCTTTATCTTAGACGTTCGCTATTGTAATTAATCGGTCAATTTTTTTAATAATTCCTGCCTTGTAACTATTCAATAAATTAATGTACGTTTCAAAAACCGGTTTATCGTCTTCAATGTATGAGGTCAGAATCACGGCCACAACCTTGTATTGATCCGGCAACCGTTTGGCGATTTCAAGAATCAAATCGTCATAGGTTACTTCGCCATTCAAAAATGTCTTGATGCTATTCAGCGCGGTAACTACTTCAGCCTTATGATTTGGATTGTTTTGAATAAACAGAGCAAAGGCAACATCGGTACTGGCATTAATCGTTGTGCTTGTATTAAGACCCGCACAACCAGCCAACATCATCAAAAACATAAATCCTACAAATATTTTTTTCATACAAACTCCTTCATAT
>JBAQYH010000779.1:0-2852 GCA_049299935.1 Methylobacter sp.
TAATCGTCAAATTCCTTAGGGATAGTTTGCCAAAGGCCATGTACCATGCCTAAAGTGGCATAACAGGCAGTCAGATTATCGACAATAACGCGCACCGCCAACAGGTCATAAAGTTCGTCTATGTCCAGTTGCTTGCGGCGCATCTTTTTCCAGATGCTGTAAATATGTTTAGGGCGGCCGTAAATTTCGGCCAAAATCCCCTGTTCGGCGAGTTTTTTCTGCAGGTGGTCAATAAAATTATTGATACAGTTTTCCCGCTGTACACGGTTATCGGATAGCGACTTGGCGATGCGGCGATAGGATTGGGGTTGCAGATAGCGGAAGGCCATGTCCTCCAGCTCCCATTTCAGCTGATGAATCCCCATGCGGTTCGCAATCGGTGCATAAACGTCCAGCGTTTCCTGGGCAATAAAGCGTCTGAGATCATAAGATTCCCTGGGCAAAACCCTGAGCCGTTGAACCCGGTAAGCCAGCTTTATTAACACGGCGCGGACATCCTGGGTCATGGACAGCAGCATCCGGCGCAAGATTTCCGTTTGACTCGGTTGATCCGTCATTTCCAGGGAATAGACGGTTACCTTATTCAGCCAGTTAACATCGTTAACCAGTGTTGCAACCGTTTCGCCGAATTGTTCTTTGATGTTGGGTTTTGGCGTTACATTGGCTAAACGCGGATCGCTTAATATTGCGGCGAGGATAGTGTCCAGATCGATATTTAAATCCATCAAAACTGTCGCCACCTCAACGCCTTTGGGGCGGAAATAATGGGGGTCTTCAGGGATTTGCGCGATAATTGCCAGAGCCCGATTAATTTGATCGGTATCGGCAACGGAAAATCCGTTAAAAAGCTGTTTATTCGGCTCGGTTTTTTTTTGCATCAAACGATAGTCAATAATTCGAAAACTTGGCGGTTATGATAGGTCAATGCCGGTAAATGAAACAAGCAATCATTGCCTACATGGATGTAGGCAGCGCCGGTTCTCGCTATCGCTTGAACCGGCTTATTCCGGCCTACGTAGCTACGGTGCTAATTTTTCGTGCCTTTCGTGCTTTTCGTGGACAATGCGTAACATCAGTAAGTAAGCAAGAAGCGGAAGCCTTGCAGATTGCCGGAAACGAGCTTGTTAAATACGTATTTTAACTTATTGAAATGCAATGAAATAAATCTATGATACCTATAGCCGCTAACGGCAGCCCTATGGTTTCGGCAACAGGATCATATTTTTTACCAATACTTTAAAGTTGAAAAAAAATGAAAATTACAATATTCGGCAGTGGTTATGTGGGTTTGGTGACAGGTACCTGTCTTGCGGAAGTTGGCAACGATGTTATCTGCGTTGATATTGATGAGGCTAAGGTTGCCAAGCTGCAACAAGGCGTCATCCCGATCTATGAGCCGGGGCTTGAAGCCATGGTCAAAGAAAATCAATCGGAAGGGCGATTGAAATTTACGACCGATATTAAGGAGGCCGTAGATCATGGCGTGTTTCAATTCATAGCCGTCGGTACGCCGCCGGATGACGACGGCTCGGCAGATTTGCAGTACGTGTTGGCGGTTGCGAAAAGCATTGCCGAGAATATGGATGAATATCGGGTCGTGATTGATAAATCGACAGTGCCGGTCGGTACGGCGGATAAAGTTAAAGCGGTCATGCAGCAGATTTTGACTGCTCGCGGCAAAGATTTGGAGTTCGATGTGGTTTCAAATCCCGAGTTCCTGAAAGAAGGCGCGGCGCTGGAAGATTTTATGAAACCGGACCGGATCGTTATCGGTACCGATAACCCCAGGACGGCGGAATTGCTCAAGGCGCTCTATGCGCCGTTTAACCGCAGCGTCGACCGGGTCATCACCATGGATATACGTTCGGCCGAATTAACCAAGTATGCCGCGAACGCGATGCTGGCGACTAAAATCAGCTTCATGAACGAGCTGGCCAATCTGGCCGAGCATTTGGGTGCGGATATTGAGAAGGTAAGGCACGGCATCGGCTCTGACAGCCGCATCGGCTACAGTTTTATTTATCCCGGTTGCGGTTATGGCGGCTCCTGTTTCCCCAAAGACGTAAAAGCGCTGGAGAGAACCGCAAAGGAACAGGGCTATCATGCCGAATTGCTGAATGCGGTAGAGAATGTCAATAACCGGCAAAAACACCGCCTGTTTGAAAAGATTAATACACATTATCAAGGCAATTTAACAGGCAAGGTATTCGCCCTGTGGGGGCTGGCGTTTAAACCCAATACCGACGACATGCGCGATGCGCCAAGCCGGGTTGTGTTGGAAGCCTTGATTGCAGGCGGTGCAACGGTTCAGGCCTTTGATCCCGAGGCGAAGGAGGAAGCGCGGCGCATCTATGGCGACAAACCGGGTTTGAGTTATTGCGATTCGCCCAAGGACGCCTTAAAACAAGCCGATGCGTTGGTGATTGTTACGGAATGGAAGCAATTTCGCAGTCCTGATTTTGATGCGCTGAGCCGGCAGCTGCAAGACAAAGTGATTTTTGACGGCCGTAATATGTATGAGCCGGGCATGGTTAAACGTAGCGGATTGGCTTATTACGCGATAGGGAGATAAATAATTTGTATTTATAAGGCAAACGTCTAAACTTGGCGGCGAATGGTTAATAATTATTTTGGTTGGCTGTTGTATATAAAACTATTCTCAAAATCAAAACTAATTAATTATTTACAATAGGAAAATAAAGATGAAAAAGTTATTTGTCGCGTTATTTGCCGCTTTTTGTTCATTTAATGTCATTGCCTCTCCTGTCAATATCAATACCGCGGATGCGAAAACGATAGCGGAAGCCTTGTCGGGCATAGGCTTAAAAAAGGCCGAAGCCATTGTTAAGTAC
>JBAQYH010000780.1:0-7163 GCA_049299935.1 Methylobacter sp.
GTCGCTGGCCCAGTTAAGCGCGTCTGTCGGCGAGGAGAAAATTTATAAATAGGCAGCTGTTCATTACCGCGGTTTTGATGCTGGCTTTGGGGATCGGCGGCGGGTATTGGCTGGCTAATCGGAAATCCCCCCTAGCCCCCCTTTTACAAAGGGGGGAAGTGAGCACACACGCAATTATCAAAGAACAATCCCCCCTTTGAAAAAGGGGGGCAGGGGGGATTTGTATGCCGAAGATGATACTAAAGCTGATGAGCCGGGAGGTTCCGTCAAAATCGATGCCGTTACCGTGCAAAATGTCGGCGTGCCGTGGGCAATGCGTAACATCAGTTATTAACGTGCATAACAAACTGGGCTTCGATTTTTAAAAAAACCGTTTAAACTCGTCCAATCAGTGCGATCCATGTTCCATCACTTAAAACCGAATTTTGATGTACAAACACCTCAGGAACCGAGCCAGATAAACCATGTTCATTCAAGACACATTGGCCCAAGCCTTAGCCGCAATCAGCACCCAGCGCTTGCGTGCGGCGTTGATTATCCTGGCAATGAGTATCGGCGTCGCTTCGGTTTCCGTATTGACGGCCTTGGGCGAAAGCGCCCGCCGTTATGTGGTTAACGAGTTTGAAGCCTTGGGTACGAATCTGGTTATCGTGTTGCCGGGACGCACCGAAACCACGGGCGGTCAGCCGCCGCTGTTTGGCGAAACGCCCAGGGATTTAACGCTGGACGATGCCGAAGCATTATTCCGCAGCCGTCATATTGCCGCCATCGCACCGCTGACCATCGGCTCCGCACCGGCTTCTTCGCAAGGACTGGAGCGGGAAACCAATATAGTAGGTTCAACGTACGCATTAAGACGGGTGCGCCGATTGACCGTGGCGCAAGGCAGTTTCCTGCCCCAAACCGAGATTGATAAAACCCTGTCGGTTTGCGTGATCGGCCAAACCATACGCAATGAACTGTTCGCCAATCAACCGGCGCTGGGGCAATGGCTGCGCATCAATGACCGGCGCTTCCGGGTGATCGGCGTGTTGGCGTCGGAAGGGCAATCGGTCGGCATCGATTTTGACGAAATCGTGATCATCCCGGTGGCTTCCGCGCAGGCTTTGTTCGATACCCATTCGTTATTCAGGGTGCTGGTTGAAGCCAAATCCAAGCCGGACATGTACAAGGCGGTCGATGAAATTAGGGACATCATCAAGGCCCGCCATGAAGGCGAAGATGACGTGACGCTGATTACCCAGGACAGCGTGGTCAGCACTTTCGATAAGATATTGACCGCGTTGACCCTGACCGTAGCCGGTATCGCCGGAATCAGCCTGGCGGTGGCAGGCGTGTTGGTGATGAACGTGATGCTGGTCAGCGTCACGCAACGGACGGCTGAGATCGGCCTGCTGAAAGCATTAGGCGCGACCAAGCGGCAGCTGCTGTGGCTGTTTTTGAGCGAGGCGGCGATGTTGTCGCTGGCAGGCGCCGTGCTGGGCGTGATGCTCGGCTACCTGACCATTGGCGTTTTACAGGCTTTTTACCCGGATTTTCCGATGGAACTGCCGGGCTGGGCATTGCTGGCCGCATTGGCGGTGTCGCTGTTTACCGGTCTGGTGTTCGGCGTATTGCCGGCCAGGAAAGCGGCCAATCTCGATCCTATTGCGGCATTGGCGAAGCGGTAACAATCTTCAGCGGAACTGTGTTCCATTGAAAGTAGTTATGGTTGATTTTTAATTTACGCAACAAAACGGATTATTATGCTCTCATGCGCTACGCCGACTTAATTTCACTATCATACCGAACGGTTATCAGCCACAAACTGCGCTCGGCGCTGACCGCATTGGGGCTGATCATCGGTATCGCGGCGGTAGTCATCTTAACCTCGATAGGCCGCGGCATTCATACCTTTGTGCTGGCCGAATTCACCCAGTTCGGCACCAACCTGATCGGCGTTCATCCCGGTAAAACCACCACCTTCGGCGTGTCGGGCGCATCGATCAGCACGGTAAGACCGTTAGTTCTGGCCGATGTCGCCAGTTTAAGCAAAGTGGAAAACATCATTGCCGTATCCCCGATGGTGCAAGGCAATGCGCGTGTTGAAGCCGGGGAAAAACAGCGGCGCACCAACGTGCTGGGCGTCGGTTCGGCGGTGCCGGATATATGGAAAATCAAGGTCGTCAGCGGGCGTTTTTTACCGGAAGAAGAAAGCAATCCGCGCGCCTTTGCGGTGCTGGGCAATAAATTGGCGGCAGAATTGTTCGGAACGAGCAGCCCGCTGGGCCAACGCATCAGGATCGGCAGCGACCGTTTCCGGGTCATCGGCGTGATGGAGAAAAAAGGCCAGATGATCGGCTTCGATATGGACGACACCATTTATATCCCGGCCGCCAAGGCGCTGGAACTGTTCGACAGGGAAAGCCTGATGGAAATCCACCTGCTGTATAAAAGCAATACCGCGATTGCCGTCGTGGAAAAAGCCATCAAGCGAAACTTGATTGCCCGGCACGGCAGCGAAGACTTCACCCTCGTCACCCAGAACCAGATGCTGAAAAGCATGGATTCCATCCTGAACATCCTGACGCTGGCGGTAGCGGCGTTGGGCGGTATTTCCTTACTGGTCGGTTCGGTCGGGATATTAACCATCATGACCATCGCCGTTTCCGAGCGGATTTCAGAAATCGGCTTGTTGCGGGCGGTAGGTGCGGAACGCAGAACCATTTTTCAGTTGTTCCTGTGCGAAGCCTTGGCGCTAAGCGGTACGGGAGGGCTTTGCGGCGTGGTGTTGGGCATATCCACAGTCAGGATACTTGACGCCGCGCTGCCCGCCTTGCCGGTGGAACTGGCCTGGGGGTATATTGTTGCGGCTTTTATCGTTTCGTTGTTGATCGGCATAGCGGCCGGAGTGGCTCCGGCGATGAAAGCCGCCAGGTTGGAGCCGTTGGAGGCTTTGCGGGCTGAGTGATTGGTATGTCCACTTCCAGTATTGAAACTATAGTCTGCCGGTAAGAATGCGTTGGAATCTACTCAACTGAGTATATAGAGCCGGCAATTCCCAATTTAAAACCTTAAGTCTTAATAGGCTGAAGTTTCCTAGTTTTAAAACTTCTAATCCCGCCACCTATGCGGGATAGGTATTTAAACGTAGGGTTTGCTCGGTTTATAGCAAACCCCAATTTAATACGTTTTCCTTTATAGGCTGCGGACTCAAAAACTGGGAAACTTCAGTTAAATAGGTAATTCGATGCCGCCATTCAGCATGAACTGCATCAGATGCTGCCAGCTATCAAAAGGCATAAATTGAAGCAGAGTACGCAAGTTTTCGAAGAAAGTTCGCCTGGAGGGTGCTGAACTTCGGACGGCGCGGTATGCATCGTCCAACCATTTTGATTGGTTACGATGCTGACAAGGGGAGCTCGGCACCGCTAAGCGATATGATTTTCGATTACGTCCGTGTGAATTTTTAACGCCAGGAGTCTATCTGTTTCCGTGCAAGTATTCAATTTACACATATCAATACAAAGGTTATATCTGTACGACGGATCAAAGCTGTAAGGTGGAGTCCGAGATTTTGTGCTTTGAAGGGGGATTAGTAAACCCGAAATTCGCCGTAGCGCTGAAATGCGGGCGTAAACAGAATATCTAACCTATGCGGTTCCCCGTCTTAACCCTCTCCGGCAAATCAACACTATCCGAAGCCCTGTCTGTATGTGATAATAAACGATTTGATTTTGGCGATATTTCTTTCTAACCGACATAGCCGCAGGGCATAAAGGGCACTAATAATGGATGAGAACAAAAAGAAAGCGCTAGGCGCGGCGCTGATGCAGATCGAAAAGCAATTCGGCAAAGGCTCGGTGATGCGCATGGGCGATGTGGCCGCTTCGCGTGACATCGACGTGGTTTCTACCGGCTCTTTAGGCTTGGATATTGCGCTGGGCTGCGGCGGTTTGCCTCGCGGCCGTGTTATTGAAATTTATGGTCCTGAATCATCCGGTAAAACGACGTTGACGCTGCAAGTGATTGCTGAAATGCAAAAGCTCGGCGGCACGGCGGCGTTTGTCGATGCCGAACATGCCCTGGATCCAAGTTATGCCGAAAAAATCGGCGTTAATGTCGATGACTTGCTGGTTTCCCAGCCGGATACCGGCGAACAGGCGCTGGAAATTACCGATATGCTGGTGCGTTCCGGCGCGGTCGATGTGGTCGTGGTCGATTCGGTTGCGGCTTTAACGCCTAAAGCCGAGATTGAAGGCGATATGGGCGATTCCCATATGGGCTTGCAGGCGCGTTTGATGTCCCAGGCTTTGCGGAAGTTGACCGGTAATATCAAGCGTTCCAATACGCTGGTTATTTTTATTAACCAGATCAGGATGAAAATCGGCGTGATGTTCGGCAGTCCTGAAACTACTACCGGAGGCAATGCACTTAAGTTTTACGCTTCGGTCCGTCTGGATATTCGGCGTATCGGTTCGATTAAAAAAGGCGAAGAAGTTATCGGTAATGAAACCCGGGTAAAAGTCGTCAAGAATAAAGTTGCGCCGCCGTTTAAACAGGCCGAGTTCGAGATTTTGTACGGGGAAGGTATTTCTTTCCTGGGCGAGCTGGTTGACCTGGGCGTAAGTTACGGTTTTATCCAGAAATCGGGCTCCTGGTACAGTTACGGCGATGAAAAAATCGGCCAAGGCAAGGATAATGTAAAAGCCTTTTTAAGAGAGCACCCTGAAAAAGCCAAAGAAATTGAAACGAAAATAAGGGCTGAGGCTTTCGGCAAGAAAGTCGCTCCTCTGATTGATGTGGCTTCGGTTGTTGATGAGGATGAGTAGCTGGTTTATTTAGCACTTGAAGTGATTATAAGTTTTTTATTCACCACGAACGACTTGCATGGATGCAGGAGGTAGAGCAATGCAGGAGCTATTGCCGAGACACGAAGGGCACGAAGTTTTCATTTCTTCGTGTTCTTCGTGTCTTCGTGGTGAATGCTTTTCCTGGTGTAAGTAAAGAATGTATGATTTGTAGTCTGTCGTGAATGAAGCTATCAAGGAAATTCAGGACGTTTGCCTGCGGCTACTGGCACGAAGAGAACACAGTCAGCAGGAATTGCTGAACAAGTTGGCTTTAAGGGGGTTTGACAGGGATGACGCGCAGCCTGTCATTGACGAACTGGCCGAGCAAGGTTGGCAGGACGATTTAAGGTACGCCGAAAGCTATGCCCGGTTCCGTATTCAAAAGGGCTACGGGCCTATACGCGTAAGGCATGAACTTAAACAAAACGGCATAGCGGCGTTCGATCTTGAAAGCATCGTACAGGAAGAGGCCGGTAGCTGGATGGCGCTGCTGGAACAGGTTTACAGCAAAAAATATACCCATGATACTGCGCTGGATCGCAATGAGTGGGCGAAACGCAGCCGTTTTTTGTTGCAGCGCGGGTTTTCCGGCGCAATGATCAGCGCGTTGTTTGATGAGTTGAATATAAGATTTCTCTAAGTAGTGGGTCAGCCTCGCGCAACCCGATTTTTTTAAAAGCATTTATTTATTATGAAAAAGATGACTAGCGCCGAGTTGCGCACCGCCTTTCTGGAATTCTTTCGCGAGAGAGGGCATTCCGTGCAGCCTTCAAGTTCGCTGATTCCGGGCAACGATCCGACCTTATTATTCACCAATGCCGGCATGGTGCAGTTCAAGGATGTGTTTTTAGGCCGGGATCATCGCGACTATAACAGGGCCGCGACCAGTCAGCGTTGCGTGCGGGCGGGCGGCAAGCATAACGACCTGGAAAATGTCGGCTATACCGCAAGGCATCATACTTTTTTTGAAATGCTGGGCAATTTCAGCTTCGGCGATTATTTTAAAAAGGAAGCGATCCATTTCGCGTGGGACTTTTTGACCAAGGAGCTGGAAATCCCGGCGGAAAAATTATGGGTCACCGTTTTTGATGAAGATTCGGAAGCGGAAAAGATCTGGCTGGACGATGTCGGTATAGACAAGAACCGGTTCTCCAGAATCGGCGCCAAGGATAATTTCTGGTCGATGGGCGATGTCGGTCCTTGCGGGCCTTGCACCGAAATATTCTATGACCATGGCGCGGGCATTGCCGGTGGGCCTCCGGGATCGCCGGATGAAGACGGCGACCGCTATATCGAAATCTGGAATCTGGTGTTCATGCAATACGACCGTTCCGCCGACGGCACGTTAACGCCGCTGCCGAAACCCTCGGTCGATACCGGCATGGGCCTGGAACGCATTGCAGCGGTGTTGCAGGGCGTGCACAGCAATTACGAAATCGATTTATTCCAAAAACTGTTGAAAGCGGCGGCCGCACTGGCTGGTACTGAAGATTTGACGCAAAGCTCGTTGCGGGTGATCGCCGATCATATCCGCTCCTGCGCCTTCCTGGTTGCGGATGGCGTGATGCCGTCCAACGAGGGGCGCGGATACGTGGTTCGCCGCATCATCCGCCGCGCCATTCGGCACGGTTATCGTTTGGGTATCCGCGAGGTGTTCTTTTATAAATTGGTTGCGCCGCTGGTCGAGGAAATGGGCGAGGCTTTCCCTGAACTTAAAGCGGCGCAAGCCCAGGTTGAGCGGGTGCTGAAAAAAGAAGAAGAGCGCTTTGCGGAAACCCTGGAGCAGGGCATGAAGATTCTGGAGGCTTGCGTCGCCAAGATGGAAGGCTCGGTGATTCCCGGTGATACCGTATTCCAGCTTTACGATACTTACGGTTTTCCGGTTGACTTGACCGCCGATTTTGCTCGCGAAAACCAGTTGACTGTCGACCATGACGGATTCGAAACGGCGATGTCGGCCCAGCGGGATCGGGCGCGGTCTGCCAGCAGCTTTGGAGCCGATTACGATCAAGACATAAAGCTCGATGCGCAGACCGAGTTTACCGGCTACGAGCATTTGACCGATCAGGTGCATGTTATCGGCTTGTTCAAAAAAGGCCAGCCGGTAGACAGCTTGCAGGATGGCGACGAGGGCGTTGTCATTTTGGACAAGACGCCGTTCTATGCCGAGTCCGGCGGCCAGATCGGCGACTGCGGCAAAATCGAAGCGGATGGAGCGGTGTTTGAAGTCAGCGATACCCAAAAACAGGGCGGCAACCTGTTCCTGCATAAAGGTAAATTGCTTACAGGCACCCTGAGCAACGGCCAGTTGTGCGATGCCCGAGTTAGCGA
>JBAQYH010000781.1:0-7765 GCA_049299935.1 Methylobacter sp.
ATATTCAACTAACTTCCATGTTTCGGGGTATAGCGGAATTCCAATCTTCGCGCCAATTCCCGGGCCTGTTCGGCTGGAAATGCTTCATATAAGGAAGCGATTTTATGCGTATTAAGATTGTCGAGCACCACACGAATGATGGTTGCATCAGGATAAAGGTCTGCAATACGTTTCATGCAGTGGCAAATTCAATTTTGGTGCGTCGATCCGTGATGTCCACTCAGTTAGCTGTAAGTATTTAAGGTAAGGAGCTCCTCGCAGAGAATGGCAGATCCTTATTAATTGGTGTAGCTGTCCGGACGCTGTAGGCTAACCCTTTGGGTGTGCTTGTTGCTGCTGTGCTTGACAAGAGCCTGCCATTGCCAGCTTACAGCGTCTTTCCGCGAGCACACTGAACCCCGGACTTATTTAGTTGAAAAGAACGCCAGCTTGGTAGCTTAATTAAACTACCGGATTTGCTGCGGGCCTTCCAGGGCTTGAGAATTTATAGTCTCGTTATCAACAAGCAACTCTTCATTTCCAAGCCTTTTAATCCATGCTAGGTGTTTGATAAAAGCGCCTGTCAAAGTTTTGTTTTCATGATAGGTAATACCATATTCGTCAGCAGTGGATTTTATTATAGCAGTTACTGCCGGATAGTGGATATGACATATCTTCGGATACATATGATGAGCCACATGTAAGTTTAACCCCCCTATAGACCAGCACATCATTAAATTTTTCCTTGCATAGTCGGCAGTATTATTAAAAACATGATTAATATAGCTATCGTTGATGTATCCGTTCCTATCAGGTTCCGCGTAGTTTGATTTTTCAGTGAAATGGTTAGGCTGAAATGTATAAGCCAAAATAAAGCCCAAAATAAAATGCATAATTAGAAAACTAAGTATAACTGAATACCAAGGAAGACTAAGCAGAAATAGCGGTAATATTATCATATAAAAGTAATAGAATCCTTTCATCGAAAATAGTATAAATAACTCCCCGGTGGGGTGTTTTTTAACTCTATAATTCCCAAATTTTGCTAGACGCAAGCAACGATAATCCTTCAAAAAAACCCAGTCTAATGTTGCTAAGCAATAAAGAAGCGGAGCGTAAATATGCTGGTATCTGTGATAAGGCTTTCTTTTTATACTCGGCGTTACTCTGAAAAATCCTCCATAACCAACGGCGGAATCAGCGCCTTTAATATTTACAAAGAAGTGGTGGGAATTGTTGTGCATCAAGCGCCACATATAAGAACTAAGGCCCACAATGTCGAAAACGTAGCCGAATAACCGGTTAATACTTTTACTCTTTGCGAAGGCGCCGTGATTAGCGTCGTGGGCGATATTTAAACCCATATGCAACTGTGCAAGACCATTTACAGTAAAAGCACAAACTAGTTCAAATGTTGTACGAGTGTCGCTAATGAGGTATAAATAACTGATAACCCACACAGAAAAACCCAATATAGCCTTAATAATAACTTGATAATTTCCATATATGGGCACGTCATTTTCACGGAAATAGTTATTGATGCGAATAGACAGTGTGTCTGCAAACTCACACTCACGAACAGACTTCGAAAACTTTATGTGTTGATAGTTGTTTTCCATGTATAACAACCCGCTTCTCATTTTTCCTAAGCATTTCCAAGAGTTTTCAGCGAACTAAGATGGGCCGTAAAGGCAACTTTAACATCCTTATGCTCCCTGTATTTGTAACCGAATTCCTCTGCTGTTTCTATTAAAATCTCAGTAAGTGCAGGATAGTGAATGTGACATATGTTAGGATACATATGATGGATTATATGTAAATTTAATCCACCCAGCATCCAGGTTGTAAAGGTTTTTTTTCTTGAATAATCACAGGTTGTTGAAAATACATGACTAACGAAATCATTGCTCAAGTGACCAGATTTATCGGCCTGTGGATAGGCAGAATCATCGTTGATATGGCAGGGTTGAAAGATAAGCGCTATGTGAAAACCGATAAAAGCATGCATAATGAGAAATCCCAAGACAATTACATACCAGGCTTCGCTTAAAAACATGATTGGCAATAACAGCATATAGGTATAGTAAAACAGCTTGGTTAAAATTAGAATAATAAGTTCCTTAGTTTCGTGTTTTTCTATTACTTTATTACCATATGTTTTCTTCGAAAAAAAACAATAAAAATCCTTGGTAAGAACCCAGTACAATGTCGAAAGTGTATAAGCAATTGGGGCATAAAGATACTGATACTTATGCAATGGCGAGAATTTTTCATGGGGAGAAAAACGTAGCAAACTATTCGATGTAATTGCTGAATCTTTTCCTTTTACGTTAATGAACGAATGATGAGATGTGTTATGTAAAAGCCGCCATATATATGAGTTAATACCTACAAGATCAAAAGTATAAGAAAGTGATAGGTTAATCTTGGGATTGGCAGAATAAGCGCCATGGTTGGCGTCATGAGATATATTGTATGTCATGAATAACTGAGCAAACCCATGGGCGACAAATGCAACAATAAGCCAGTATGAACTAAGCCGGTCAGACATGATTATTGCATAACTTATAATAAGTAAAGAAAACCAAAGTATTCCCTTGCATGCTGTGTGAAAATTAGCATTCTTGGAGATATTACGTTCCTTAAAGTACGCGTTTACTTTCTCGTCCAGTGTCCGTGAGAAATCAGATAATTCAGTTGGATATTTGTATTTTAGATTGTTTTCCATTTACTTACTTTACCTTGGATTATTGTTTACGGTTTAGGTTTTCAGTCAGAATATTTAGCTCTCCAAAGCTTATTAATCTCTTGCTGCTTTCATCCCACAATCGTAGATTAATGCTCTTAAGGCTTTTCATTAAAGTCATTGGAGCTATATTGAGAATGTGCTGATTAGAGTTATGGCATTTCTCAAGATTATAGTTTGGTATAGAGGGATTTAAATGATGTATGTGATGAAAGCCGATATTGCCTGAAAACCACCTCAACAATTGTGGAAGCTCGTAATAAGAGCTTCCTGTAAGTGCGGCCTCAATATAGTTCCACTTCTCTTTATTTTCCCAATACGTGTCTTCAAATTGGTGTTGTACGTAAAAAAGCCACATACCGATTGAGCTTCCAACAAACAGTGTCCCCAACTGAATAGTGATCAACGAGAGCCCGTCTGCTATATAAATTAAAAAAATGGAGGAGGAAATAATTGCAATATTAGTTAACCAAACAGAACGTTTTTCCGTCGTGCTGGCACCTGAAATAGGGAATCGTTGTAGTATTAAAAAAAGAAAAATAGGTACCACAAAAAACAATATTAGTGGATGACGAAAAAGTCGGTAGGTTAGTTTTTTTTGAATTGGCGCACTTAAATATTCAGAAACCGTCATGGTGTGAATATCGCCTATTCCTCGTTTGTCGAGATTTCCAGAGTATGCATGGTGTTGCATATGTCGGCGTTGCCAATGAATAAAGGGTGTAAATGTAATAAATCCTGTAATTCTACCCCATAATCTATTTGCGAGTGGTGATTTGTAAAAAGATCCGTGAGTGCAGTCATGGAATATTATGAAAATCCTTGTCAAAATACCGCCACCCAATATGCAGAGCATCACGGTTAACCATAATGATACAGAAATGCTTTGGTAGGCCAGAAATAAAATAATAAAATAGAAACCAACGGAATTGATTAACTGCCAGCTTGCACGGCCTGCGTGCGGTTTTTGATGATTGGATAACGCGGAATTCCAATCTCGATTCGACTTGTTATTTTTATACATATTTAGTAAATACTGTTTTAAGTGATTTAAAATACATAATAGATCTCACTTGTAATTAAGAAAAAGACTGTATGCACTTATCTCCAAGTTTTTTTACAACATTCTGTATATATGATGTTGCGATGCTTCTATCTTTAGATAACTCATCAACCAAATTTGGTTTTCCAAAGCAAACATAAACGCCTCTACGAAAATAGGGAAAACCAAACAGCAAAATAAGGCATTGAGCCGTAATCGGCAGCAATCGTATTTTTGAATTTACATATTTTCCATAGCGTAAATGCGCAGGAATAATATGTATTTTCTTTCCCGATTTTACACAGGCTCCTTTTGCAACAGTGATCATACCTTCTTTAAAGGGGCGCATAACTCCATCCATATTTGCCCAACCTTCGGGAAACATCAACAAGGTTTGGTCGGATTTCAGAATCTGTATCGCTGACCTTAAAGCCGGGCCGCCTTCACCGGGGCGTAGATCAGTACAAAATGCACCGTAGCGAGAGAAAATAAGCCCGCCTAATCCCCCTCCGACTTCCAGTAACCCCTTGGCAGCCATATAACGAATATTCTCCGATACCGAAATCCCAATCACAAAAGGATCAAGATAATGACTGTGATTTGGGATAATGATCTTTGGCAAGTCACATGAAATATTTTCTATTCCACTTACTCTAACTTTACCTACCTGCAACCAGACCACAAAATTGCTCACTATTTTCATGATAATGAGTTCTTTTTTGCTGGGAGGTGGCGGTAAATAGCCACAGGTACACACTTGTTGAATTTTCTTTTTTATTCGAAGCCATGCCGGCCTTAAATAAAACCAGAAGATAAGTGCAAACAGAACCGGCGTAATGACATAAATAATAATTGTATACATATCACATATTGGACTTTGTTATTTTAGCTATCGATGCATTGAAAAAAACAGGGCTTACAAATTACATAATATACAATCGCTTATATCATCAAAAAATGATATACAAAACTATAACCTACTTTGTTAATTCAACTAACGAATTAAATAACATCTTTAATAATGTAAAATGTAAGGTCTTTCTTATCTTTTAGTATTTTTTTCAGCTACCCGCATTCCCAATTCTGCGCGATTAACAGCTATTTCAGTTGTAGCCCATGAAATTTTATTTTAAGTGTCTTTACTAATTAGGAGATATCCTAAGCCCCTCCTAGCACGAGTATTGCAGTATCAATTATTGAAAAATACTAAATTAGTTTTTTTCATGCACCCCTTGATTTGTAGTCAATGTTATTGGCAAGCAAATTCTCCCTGTTATCCAGCTATTACCCGGTTTTTCGGAAAAATTTGCCTAACAGGTCGATTTGACTTGTTAAGTTGATATTAACCGGAAAATCGTGCAAATTGACCTATACTTTACTGCCGAGCTTAGCCTCTAGCCTTTGTATCGTCAAGCAAAAAACTCTCACTATTACCTAACCCAACCAATACTGAGCAAGCAGGAGTCATGAGCAAGCACGTGATATGAGCGGAAGTGTAGTAAAGAAGATTGACTACTCGAAACCTTAGCTGCAATCAATGGGGTCCGAGAAAAAGGCGAGAAAAAGGGGGCAGGTTAGAATGGCACTTACTTAAGCATTCTTCGAATGCCCATATTTTTTCACCCTCCTTGCTTCCTTGCCAAAGGTCTTGTTTTTGTTAGTAGCGGATAGGGTTTAGAGCGTCGTTTGACGGCTCTCGGCTCAATTCGTCCGGGCCGGTTATCAATAGACTGTTCAGCCACCGGAACCAGCAGTCTGATGATGTTGCTTTGACTATCAGGTTGATTCAGTGTTCCGCTCCAGGCCAGCCAAAGCCTGTTCTGATCTATGTCGAAGTGTTGGAGTGTGTGTTTAAAGCTCAGGGTTCGCGGCAACACATCGGACATTAATGCAGATTGCGCCATAATCAGGCGAATCAGATTGTAGGCCGGCAGATAACCCACATCTCTTTCTCGCCCATCTGCGGGGTTTTGCAGCTCAGGGTTTCCATGCCCAGCGTGGTTTTGATGTTACGAATATCCAATTCCACTTGCCAGCGGCGCTTGTATAAATCCTTTAAGGCGTCTTTGGGGATGGTGCTTGGGCATGTCAGCGTCGTTACCAGCACTCTGCCGCCTACTTTCAACTCCCGGATGGTGAGTGTGCTCGGCGCAGACGTGTATTGTTCTGCGGTCATCCATGACTGACGAACTTTCGATTTTGTTAGCGTTATCAAGTAATCCCGGCTGCCTAGCTTTTTGCCCAGGCTGAAGTCGGTCGACTGCTTACACGCGCCATATTATTCAAACAATGCACCCACGCTACGTGACCGGAGTTCGGCCAGCAGGAAGTAGGTGCCGTAGAAAGCGTCCTCCAGCATCACATCACCAGACTCAAAGGTATCCAGAAGCGTCCTTTATATTTTTCTTCGTGTTCTTCGCGGTAAGAAAAAAATCCGTAACGGTGGGATGATCTTCCTTCGTGGTCTATCATTAAGGCCTGCGCCTGTTGAATAGCTACAACGTTTCCGTCCTGAAATCACCCATGGGTTTACCAAATATGGACCAGTTTTTGATTAACGATCTAAAAATTTCTTCGCGCCTTTATGCGGGTTTTGGTTTGCTGTTGTTGCTGGTCGTCCTTTTGGGCGGGATGGCGCTGCAAAGCATTGTCACCTTGACCGCCACGATGAATCGATTTACCGATCATCCGCTACAGGTGATTGACGAAACGCAGCAGGCCAAAACCAATATTGTGATCATCCAGCGCGACATCAGGGATTTGACTCGGTCCGATCGTTTGGAAGCTCCCGAAGTCCTGGAACGCAACATCGCCAAGATGGGCCGTGAACTGGACACGCATTTGGAAGTGGTGCGTTCCCAATATCTGGGGCCCGCTGAGGATGTGACCCAGTTGATGCGTGCGCTGACCAATTGGCGCAGATTACTCGATGAGGCGCTTGTGCTGGAGAAGGCCGGCGACCAAGCCGCAACCATCCACAAGTATGAGCCGGAGCGGCGGCGTTATGCTATGGAAGTGGAGGCCAAGTTTCAGGACATCCTGGATTTCGCGCGCGCCAAGGCCAAATCGTTGCGGGAGTCGGCCGATGCCGAAAAGAAACGGATTTACAATCATTTGGCTGCCGCCTTGGCGGGTCTGGTTATTTTTGGGATATTTGGCACCCGGTATATCACCCGCAGCATCACACAACCGTTGACCGAGCTGCGCCGGCGCATGGCCGATTTGGCGGCGGGCGATCTTTCGGTGGAAATTCCTTTTCAGGATGGAAAGTCCGAACTGTCGGATATGGCCAAGGCGGTCCAAGTGTTCAAGGAGGCGGCCGAGAGGCTGGATAACCAGCGCTGGCTTAAAGCGAGCCTGTCGCAATTGGGTACGTTGTTGCAATCGGCAACAACGACTGTGGATTTGGCCCAGCAAAGCATAGCTGCGCTGGTTACACATCTGGGCGGCGGGGCAGGGGTCTTTTACCTGTGGGACGAGGCTGACGAGCGCTTGGAACTATTGGGCAGCTACGGGCTGAAGAAGCGCCGTCATCTGTCCACATTCTTCAAATTGGGGGAAGGCCTCGTGGGCCAATGCGCTCTGGAGCGCTCCAGCATTATTCTTACCGAAGTACCCGATGACTATACCCGCATCGTTTCAGGCATTGGCGAAGCGCCGCCGCGCAATGTGCTGGTGGCCCCGGTGCTGTCCAAAGACAAGGTATTGGCGGTCATTGAGATCGGCTCGTTCCTGCCTTTTACCGTCCAGCAGCAAACGCTGATTGACGAGTTGTTGCCTATTATCGCCCTCAACCTGGAAATTCTCGAGCGCAGCAACCGCACCTACTTGCTGTTGGAACAAACCCAGCGGCAGGCGGAAGAATTGCGGGCCTCGGAAGAAGAGTTACGGGCGCAAAGCGAGCAACTGCGCATTACCAACGACGAGCTCCAGCTTAAGACCGAAAAACTGCAACAGCAGGCAGAGGAACTGCGCGCCTCGGAAGAGGAGTTGAGGGC
>JBAQYH010000782.1:0-7968 GCA_049299935.1 Methylobacter sp.
AACCTGCACCGTTCCGGTCGGATGATCGGGGTCGGTTTGCAGGTTTTCAACCGCCATGCCCCAAGCCTGCATGGCCTGCCTGATTTTATCGCCGGCTGCATCGCGGCCCACCCGGCTAATAAAACACGGGTGCCGGGCAAAAGCCTGAAGATGCCAGGCTACGTTAAACGGCGCGCCGCCAAGTATTTGCTGGCCATCGGGAAATTGATCGATCAGCGCTTCACCGAAAATGGCGATTTGATTATGAGTCATGTTTATTTAGATTCCATCAAAAACAACTTCCGCAGAGCGGTTCACCACGGGCATGCTCTCAGAAACATGCCGGTATGCAGACCTTCCAGGTTTTTAAAACCTGGAAGGTCTGACTTGCGACCTTCCGAACAAGCGGGACGTTGCCGTAGGCAAAGCAAGCTCTGAACTTCATCCATAACTACCAACCATCGGCATTGCCTTTTTCTTGACGGCCACGCTGCCCGTACTGATATTTAAATTTTCGCCTTAACAAACCGGCCGGATCGTCGGGGATGCGTTTGAGCCATTGTTCGTTGGCCTGCTGTTGTTCATCCGTTGGCTCGGGGTTAACAGGCGCTGGTTGTTTGGCCTGCTCTTTCGCTTCGTCTTTGCCCTGCTCGGCTTGCTGGGGCTTTTGCTCTTCCGGCTTTTTTTGCTCGGCTTTATCTTGCTGCTTTTCTTCCGGCTGCTGTTGATCCGATTGCTTCTGCTCCGGTTTTTGTTCGGGCTTTTCCTCGGATTGTTTTTGTTCGTCAGATTTTTCCGATTGTTCGCCATCCTTGTTTTTCCCGGAATCATCGTCCTTGGATTGTTGTTTATTGTCCTTTTTTTGCTGATCCTGCTGTTTTTGTTTCTCCAATTCCTTTTCTACAACCTCCTTGTTGTGTTTGGCGTCGCTGTCGTTAGGATTAACAGCCAGAGCTTTTTCGTAAGCTTTGACAGCTTCTTCCAACTGTCCGGCTTTAGCCAGCGCATTGCCTTGATTGTAAGCGCTGCTTTCGGACTTGCTGCTTTTCAGGCTTTCCAGCGCTTTGTCATACTCGCCCGCCTTGTAATGCGCCGCCGCTTTCCAATCCGGGTTTTCAAATTGCTCCGCCGCCTTGGCAAAATCCTGCGCTTTATAAGCTTGTTGCGCCTGCTGGTCTTTGGTCTGCCATAAATCCTGCCAACCCAACGCATAACTGTTCTTGGGCAGCGGCAGGATCAACAACAACGCAAAACACAGCAAGCCTTTCCTGAACGTCAGCGCGGCCAGCGGCAAAGCCAGCAATAACAGCCAGGGGCCTTTGTCCGCCCACTGGTCCAATAGCAGGTTGTCGTTTTGCTTGCCCTGCTGTTCGACCGATCTGTCCACGTTTGCCAGCACGGCTTGAATGTCCGCATCATTGGCCGTGATGGTTTGATAAACCCCATTGCCCGCCTGCGCCAGTTTTGCGAGCTCAGAGGAATTTAATTTGGGCACCACGATATTGCCTCGCTCATCTTTAAGAAACCCGCCCTCAGGCAGCGCTATCGGCGCGCCGTCGTCGGTTCCGACGCCCAATATCGACAGCTGATATTTATCCAGTGATTTGACTGCGGCCAAGGTTTTATCGACATCAACGCCGTCGGTGACCAGCAAGATCTGGCCTTTTTGCAGGCCCGCCTGCTTGAGCAGTTCCGCGGCTTTTTCCAGCGCCGACGCGGTATTGCTGCCCTGGCTGGGCATGATGTCGGTGTTCAATGCCGACAGCTGGCTGTCTATGGTCTCGTTATCATCGGTCAGCGGCGTTACGGTAAACGCGTCGCCGGCATAAACCAGCAATGCGGTCTGGCCGTCCTTGCGCTGTTTCAGGATGTCGGCGATTTTGTAACGCGCCATCACCAAACGGCTGGGCTTAATATCGGCGGCGTCCATCGACCGGGACAAATCCAGCGCAATCACCAGGGCCGAATCGTTCCTGAATACCGGCGACGGCAGCCGTTCCCAGGTCGGCCCGGCCAGCGCGATAATCACCAGCAGCGCGGCGATAGCTCCGGCCGTTATCGGCCACCGGCTTTGGTTGACCGCCTTTTGCTGCAACAGGTACGGCAATAATTCAGCATCGCATACCGCCGACCAGTTACCCTGGCTCAGCTTATTCCTGAGCATTAAGATCAGAATTACCAGATACGGTACAAGCGCCAGCAGCCAGTAGGGCCTGATAAAATGGAATTCGGCCAGGTTCATGACAATCTCACCTTGGACAAGGCTATGCCCGCCGCCAGAGCCAATGCCAGCGACAACGGCCAGTAATACAGTTCGCTGCGGGGCCTGAAATATTGTTTATCTTTTTCGACCGGCTCCAGCTCGTCCAGCCTCATATAAATATTGTTCAGCTCATCGGTGTTTCTGGCCCGGTAGTATTGGCCGCCGGTGCTTTCGGCAATCTTGATCAAGGTTTTTTCATCCAGGTCGACGGACGGGTTAATCTTGCGGTTGCCGAAAAAACTGCGCACGATCATTTCATCGGCGCCGATGCCTATCGTGTAAATTTTCAGATGATTGGCTGCGGCCAATTCGGCGGCCTTTAACGGTGAAACCTCGCCGGCAGTATTGGCGCCGTCGGTCATCAGCACCAACACCCGGCTGTTGGCCTGCTCGTTTTTAAGGCGCTTGACCGCCAAGCCTATCGCGTCGCCTATCGCGGTATTGTCGCCGGCAAGACCTAGGACCGCCTCGTTTAATAAGGTCATCACCGTTTTCCGGTCGAAGGTTAACGGCGTTTGCAAATAAGCCTGGGTGCCGAACAGGATCAAGCCGATCCTGTCGCCGACACGCCGGTTGATAAAATCGGTCGCGACGCTTTTGGCCGCCGTCAGCCGGTCTACTGACCGCTTGTTGATCACAAAATCCTGCTCTTCCATACTGCCGGACAAATCCACGGCCAGCATCAAGTCCCTCCCGCTGACCGCCTGTTCAATCGGCTCGCCGAGCCATTGCGGCCGGGTGCAGGCGACGACCAGTAACATCCAGGCAAGCGCCGCCAGCAGTAACGGCCATTGCCTGGTTTGGGAAACGGCTCGGGTTTCGCCATCGGAAAAGTCGTCCAGGAACGGGACTTTTAATGCGGCCTGTTCCACCGGTATCTTGGCCGGAACCAGCCAACGGATTAATAACGGTAACGGTAACGCGGCCAGCAGCCAGGGCCATTCGAAGTGAATCATGATTTTTGTTTCCCCTGAGCCTTAAGCCAGCTTTCGCACAGCTCGATTAATTGGGAAATTTCCAGCTCTGTAGGTGGCGTATTTCGATAAGGCGCATCGGCCAAAAGTTGGCCGATACCCTCGCTGAACGGCGTACCTTTTACCGAAGTATCGAGAAACTCCAGCCATTGCCGTCCTGTTAAGCCGGCGGCCATTGCCCTAGGCGATACGCTGATCGCCATCCGCCTGACCAGCACCGACAAGTCGCATAATTTTTGCAGGTTATCGCGTGTTGCGTCCTGTTTGATTTGGGCCAATATTTTGTTGGCGGTTTTAACTGCGGTCTTGCGGGTCAGCCTTTTGTAAAGCCAAACCAGGGAAATAATCAGCAACGGGATGGTTATCGCCAAAATCCACCAGCCGATAGCCGGTGGCCACCAACCGATGGCTTCGGGTTCGTGGATGTCTTTTAAATCGAGAAGAGTCGGGTTCATTTATCTTAAACGTTGTATCGGGTCGTCTGTGGTGCTGCATTGAATAAACGTCAGGCCCATTTTTTTGGCTATCCGCTCCAGCTGATGCAGCCGCTCGGAAAAATGCTGTTGATATTTTAATAGCCGCTGCCGGTCGCCGGTGTCGATCACCACATCCCGCACATTGTCAGTCGCCGCGCCTGTTCCCGACAGGCTTGCGGCATGCGCACCATCCATGGCGGTAAAACGATAGCGGCCTTTTTCCGGCAAATGGCTTTCCAGCGGGTCATAGACAAAAATCAGCACCACTTCGCAATGCCGCGACAGCTTGGCCAGATGCGTTTCAACCTGATCGTTAATGCCGCGAAAATCGCTGATGATATAAACCAGGCTTCCGGGGCGGGCGTGCTGCATAAGCCTTGCCAGCACATGTTCCAATGTAATTGCGGGTGCGGCTTTGGAGCCTGCCGTACCCTCGCCGTCTGCGCTGCAAATGGCATTTAAAAACCGCAGTACCGCATGCCGGCCGTTTTGAGGTTTTAACTCCAGGCACTCAGCGCCGGTAAATATCTGCCCGCCGATTCTGTCGCCGTGATGTTGGGCCGCCCACGCCAGCAAACCGGCAAGTTTGCCGGCCAGCACCGATTTAAAAACGCCGCGCGTCGCAAAGCGCATCGCAGGGCGGTTATCCACGGAAATAAACACCGGCCTTTCGCGTTCCTCGCGAAACACCTTGGTATGCGGTTTATCGGTACGCGCCGTGACCCGCCAATCGATGCTGCGGATGTCGTCGCCCGGTTGATAACCCCTGGCTTCTTCAAACTCCATGCCGCGGCCCTTGAACCGGGACGCATAGCCGCCGCTTTGCCCGGCGCGTATGGTCGAATGTTTCAGGTTTAATCCTGCCGCAGGTCTTGCCAAATCGAGCAGCGTCTTTAACGACACTGAAACCAATTCGCTGGTTGTTGGCGCTTGTTTCGCAAAACTCATCAAGGTACGGCGACTCTGGCAATCAGTTCTTTAATGACATGATCGGTGGTGATGCCTTCCGCCTCGGCTTCGTAAGACAATATCAGGCGATGCCGCAATACGTCGAAGGCCATGTCCTGAATATCCTCGGGGCTGACGAAATCGCGCTGCGCCAGCCAGGCTTTGGCCCTGGAACAACGGTCCAGCGCGATGCTGGCTCTGGGGCTTGCGCCGTATTGCAGCCAGGCAGCCAGATCCTGCCCGTAAACACCGGGGTTCCGGGTAGCCAGGACAATTTGCAGCAAATAGTTTTCAAGGCTTTCGGCCATATGCAAATCCAGCACTTCATTGCGTGCGTCAAACAAGGTCTTTTGCTCGATCGGCTGATACTGCTCGGCATTTTTTATCGAGCCGAAACGCGCTTCGCTTCTTGCCAAATGCAGAATGCTTTTTTCATGTTCCGCTTTCGGGTAATCGATTTTCACATGCAGTAAGAAACGGTCCAGCTGCGCTTCCGGCAGCGGGTAAGTGCCTTCCTGCTCGATAGGGTTTTGCGTCGCCATGACCATGAATAATTTCGGCAGGGGATAGGTCGCCTGGCCTACGGTTATCTGCCTCTCGGCCATCGCTTCCAGCAGCGCCGCCTGCACTTTGGCCGGCGACCGGTTGATTTCATCGGCCAGGATCAGGTTATGAAACAGCGGACCTTTTTGAAACTCAAACGTACCTTGCTGGGGACGGTAAATTTCGGTACCGGTTAAATCGGCCGGTAACAAATCGGGAGTGAACTGCACCCGATGAAAATCGCCTTGGATGCCTTTGCTCAATACATTGATCGCACGGGTCTTGGCAAGTCCCGGAGCGCCTTCGACCAGAATATGGCCGTCTGCCAGCAGGCCGATCAGCATCCGTTCAACCAGCACATCCTGGCCGATAATTTCCTGATTGATATAGTTTTTCAGCCGCATTAATGCCGGTTGGGCGGTGTTTTTATTGGCGTTTGTTTCTAACATAGTTGTTCTGACATGATGTTGTTTGATCTTAAATCACAGTACGAAAGCCCTACACATTAAGCACCTGGCAGGTTTTATCCGGCAGATATATTGTCTGCAAATCATTTTTTCAATGAAGGCTCCCTATTCTATACAGTTATAGCCTGAGGCAACATAGAGTAAGTCTGTTAAGAAATTCTTAATAAGCTGTGGATGATGGTGTGGATAACATTGAAGCCTTAGTTATCCACAATTGCTGCACAAGATGCGGATAAGCTTAAACTCACTTTGTTATGTACGACAAGTTTTTGATTTAATATATTAAAAACCACTTATCAACAAGATTTGGCTCACGTAATAGTAGTAATTGATTTTAAATTCTTTTACTTTGTTATTGTTAGTTCGAACAAAAAATCTGCCGCAAAGCCTTTATCACCTATACTCTTTCGAACTATTTTTGTTTGTGCGAGAACAAGCGAGGAAAAGAGATGAGAATTACACTGCTTATTTTAGGATGCCTTTTTTCAGTCTGCGCCTTTGCAGAGATTTACAAATGCACCGGCATTAACGACAAGACGGATTACCAAGCTAAGCCTTGCTCACCGGAACGTAAAGCCGTGCAAATCAATGTTAAAACAGGCGGCCCCAGTGAGCCGGATCAAGGAAATCAGGTTTTAGAACAAAAAAAACAAGCTGAAAAACTTGAGCAGGAGCAGTTACTGAAAAAACAGACTCAGCTAAAACAAGACGCAATGAGTGAAAGCGCAAAAAACCAGTTCCTGATTAAAAACAACCCGGAAAAATTTTCCGCATTTTCTATTCCGCCTTATGTTCCCGATGACTTGCCTGATTTAGTCAAAAATTACCAATCCAGACTTCCCGAAATTGAGCGGTTAAGAAGACTGGCGGCGGAGAAAGCATTGACTTCCGGGCAATGCGGTCGTGTGGAAGCATCCGAATTACATGCTAAAAGCACCAAAAAAGCGTTGGTCTTTTTAGTCAGTTGCAGCAGCGGAAAAAGTTTCTATTTTTCCGAACAGGAATTAGCCAGATAATTGCCAAAATGAATTTATCAAAAACAATATTAATCACCGGCTGCTCGACCGGTATTGGTTACACCACTGCCGTTGAATTAAAAAAACGCGGTCATAACGTTATCGCTACGGCAAGAAACCCGGAAGATGTGGCGCGGTTGCAGCAGGAAGGCTTTACTGCAATTCAATTGGATTTGGCTGACAGCAGCAGTATTCAACAGGCGGTCGATTCGGCAGTTCAATTAACCGGCGGAAAAATTGATGCGCTGTTTAACAATGGCGCTTTCGGCCAACCGGGCGCTGTTGAGGATTTATCCCGCGCTGTGCTCAGGTTTCAGTTTGAAACCAATCTGTTCGGCACCCATGAACTGACCAACCTGATCATACCGTTGATGCGCAAACAGGGGCATGGCCGGATTATCTATAACAGCTCGGTTTTGGGATTCGTCGCGATGACCTATCGGGGCGCCTATAATGCCAGCAAGTTTGCGCTGGAAGGTTTGGCCGATACCTTACGCCTGGAGCTGTACGGCACTAACATTCATATTTCGCTGATTGAACCGGGACCGATCCTAAGCGACTTTAGGAAAAATGCTTTTGCCCTGTACAAGAAAAACATAGATCCGGCGCACAGCCACCATAAACTTACCTACCAAGTCATGGAAGCGCGTTTGCAAAAAGAAGGCGCAGCTGCCCCGTTTACCTTGCCGGCTTCTGCCGTGGCCGAAAAAGTCATTCATGCGCTGGAAGCCAGGCAACCTAAAATGCGTTATTACGTCACTTTTCCGACGTATTTGTTTGCCTTCCTTAAACGCATTTTGCCTATGTCCTGGCTGGACGCTCTACTCAGAAAGGTTTAATCATGCACGATCTTGATGAAATTATTATTGTCTGCCCCTATTGCGGCGAATCGCTGGATGTATTGGTAGATACGAGTTCCGGGCCGCAACAATATTACGAAGACTGTTCGGTTTGCTGTGCGCCGATTTTATTTATTGTGTCCGAAGATGAAGCGGGGGAAATGGTTATTGATATAAAACGGGATGATGAATAAGTATCTATCCATAAATTTACTCTGTAATTTTATGTACTAGAATGCCTCTTCGGTTTCACTTTTTAATAATTATTTTTATTACTATGCCGGCACCAAGAAAGACAGGAGGTCAGTTCTAACATTCCAACATTTACACTTCGAACTATAGAAATAAGGGGGCAACGCAAAAATCCGTTGTTCTTGCATTGCCTTTAAAGGCTACGCCCCCTTCTTTGTAGTAATTGATCTTAAAAAATAGCCTTAGAAGTTAAGGAATATTTGTTTAAGTG
>JBAQYH010000783.1:0-6694 GCA_049299935.1 Methylobacter sp.
CAATAACGTCCATTGCTAACACTCCAGGATTCTCCGGTCAAAAACCGGACATTAAATAACCTGGGGTGGAAACTTTTCAACGCTCTTTTCCCCAGGACCCTGGAAAGTTTTGCACGCTTTTTAACAGTTCTGTGGAAAGGATGCATAGTCGTAGATCAGGAAACAGTCTTCGAGCGTCTGGAGCTTAGCAAGCTGATGCCCATCAGGGTCCGGATGCTTTGCCCCTTCCCAGCGGTGCGAGATGAAAAGGACCGGGTGCAGATAGTGGCTCGCCTGCGCCTGAGCGATCTGCGAGCACGCGGCCTCACCCGCCGTGGATAGGGTGCCTTTGAGTTTCGCGATCTCGGCCGCATTGATCACCCGTGATTGGCAGGTATAACTGGCAGTCACAATCCTTTTGCGCCAGGACCGAGATATCCGCAAGATCTGCCCAGACACTGCTCCCGCGTCGCACGTGATGATACTCTCGGGGTGATCGGGCTCTGGCAGGACAATCTCGCAAAGGCCGGGGCGGACAGAACGCGGCAAAGGGAGCGCGTGCCGCGCGTATTCGACCGGCGTATTAACGTCCAGCTCGGCCAGTCTGTCCTGCGCGCGGATTAAGTCCCGCAATTCCCATAGCGTAGCTTCAGATATCTGTCGCCGTGCGTGGTAATCTCCCAGGGTCGGCCCATCATGGTCGCGGTATTCAGGGATTCGCGTCCAGGTTTTCAGGTCGCTGGCATGTATAATTCTGACCTTGTCCCAAATCTTGTCCACAAGCTCAATTTTCCTCTGCACTATTCACTCTTTTGACGCCTAACAAGGAATTAGTATATTAACTGCATATCTAATTAATAGTTCACTAACGTAAACACGCTGCTCTAGAGGGACTACAGGTAATTTTTTGATAAATTTCGCCGGTCTCTGGCCGTGGGGGGGTACTAAACGTCAATGCGAAGCCTACCTAAGATTGCGAACTTTGCCGCAGCAGCTCAATTGCCGCCGAACCCAGGATTTGAAGTTTACGTTTAACCTAACTTGAAACAAAAAAAAGCATCCCCATCTAAAATTTGCGACCTACTCAATTTCACTTAGGAAAACACAATATGGCAAAACCAAACATTTTTATTTCTCATAGATGGAAAGACCAAGAGCTTTACTACAATTTAATTAACAAATTTGATCAATATGGATTTGCACATTTAGACTATTCGGTTCCCCAGCATGATCCATTAAATGTAAATACTAAGAGAAGGATAACCGCCGCCCTATCAGAGCAAGTAAAGCAATGCAACTACTTTATAATCATCTCTAAATTAACCACAAATAGAAGCGAATGGTGCGAACTTGAGCTTCAAGAAGCACAAAGATATGACAAACCGATTTTAGGTGTAAGACCATTTGCATATACTGGGAATGATCCAGTAAAGATACAAACTGCCAATACAGAAGGAATTGTAGGATTCAATATCCCTCCCATTATCAGAAAAATCTGTGCAAAACTAAATCATCCTATTCCACAAGGTCTTTAAACGAAAAAACGACCAGCCCCTATATAGAAGCAGACCGGAATCCAACAGAGCCGTACACCGATTGTGTTGAAAAGTTGTTTGTTCTTGATTCCACCAGCTGAGGCTGAAGATAGATATTATCAACAACTTACCGAGTCTGCTCAGGCGGCATGACTTTCAACAACCAGCCTCCGAGAAATCCGGGGCGGTTCATCAACGAATTGCGTCGTGGCAGTTTTACGTTCTGTCCATTAAAAATGTTGATGCTGGGTGAATTTTTACCATCCCAGCCGATGGTTTCCGGAATTTCATTGACCAACGCGGTATCGGATTCTCATGAATTTTCAATTCGCTATTCGATTTTGATGTAGTCGGCTCTATTCCGATAATCCTAATCAAATTTCAACCGGCACCAACAATTTTGACGAAGGGTTAGACCTTGATGCTCGGTTAACCGACCAGATACTGCCGGCCACGCTCGTACAGCTTGCCATTGAGTGGGTAGGTGATGGTTTTTTCTTGAACTGTGCTATCCACAGTCACCGATTGAAAATCTTTGGTATCCACGGGTCTTACTCAAAACGCCTGCAAAATATTTACTCCCGGTTAACAGATTGGCTGATTTTATTGTTGCCACGTTTCCAACGCTTCGATGATCTTGAGCATCCATGACGTATCGACTTGTCGCTCCTTCCGGGCCTGCTCAATCAGGCGTAAGTTGTTGCCTGTCGTTTTCGGCTCCCACGATTCGCGGACGAAGGCCAGTGCATTTGCGAGATGCTCTGATGCAGCATTAATATTGTCGTCCAATACCGCGAGCTCGATCATCGTAGCGTGATCCCAGTAATCGGGCTTATCACCCAGCCGCCGTTCAACGGCGAACCTTACAATTGGTAGCAGTTGGGCCTTCTGCTTCAACGATTGCTCATCGCCCTTGATGTCGAGTAGGGTGACGGCATTAATTCCGGGGTAAGCATCCCGCTGATCAGCCATAAACCCGCGCACATACGCGTGGATGCTCTTATTGAGATGACCGCGTGCTTCAGGACGGCCTGCTTCCAATGCTTCTTTCCAGTTGTCTTTGTAGATACGCCCGATCAGACCACACGTCTCGGAGCTTGGTCCCTGTTGATCTTCGACCTCTTCAAGGATGCGCAGGGCTTCAGCCCGATCAGCAGAGTCTTTTGTTTGGCCTGCCCGGCGATTGTAGGCGAACCCGAGTTGTTCGCGAACGAGGACCTGTCGCTTCATGACCTCAGGCATCTGATCATAGAGTGAGATCATGCCATCCCAATCTTCCAGTGCACGGTAGGAAAGAAAGATATCCACTATTGTGCCCGCTTCCGCAGCGTCAAGTTCGCCAATATCCTGTCTGAGCTTAAGGAGTTCCTGTTTCGCCTGTTCTCGCTTATCACAGTTTTTCCCCCTTGCCCGGATACCGGATAATTGCCGTTTCAGATCCTCATTCAGTTGGACTTGGTCCCGAAACGAGTCAGTCTTTAGACGCGCAATATCTCCGGGTTTCCATTCGCTGAGTAGCTGAAAGAGTGGGCTGTCGACGGGAGCTTGGTTCTTGGCCAAGCTTCGGAGTTCACAGAGCCGTGCGGTAACGGCTTCGCGAAGCGCCTGGACTTCCTTATCGCTGAATGCGTTGTCTTTGCCCAAGTCATAGGGCAAAGATCGAAGGAAGTTTACATCAAAGGGAATCTTCTGGTGCTTTGCGAAAACTGTGAGCGTAGTGGCCGGACGGGCTGTGTGACGCACGCCAAGCTCGTAGAAGACGTTCGCGTTCGCGGTAGTAAGGTCTGCAAGAACATAGTCACACAACAGAAGCCGCTCGAACATGGGTTTATGAATAATCCCTCCGGTGCGTTCCTCGTCCGCACGGATCGGCTCCATACCGGCATCTTCAACAGCAGGTTTGAGGGCGTTATTATAAATACGATCGAAATCGATATCCGGCAGGCCACCGGTGTCAGGCTTTAGCCCGAAAGGCATTACGACAAAACAAAGCGGTTTCAAAGACATACCGTTCCTCCTCTGGGTACTTTATTCAGGATTCTGTTCTTGCCGAAAAATCTTGTCTAGTTCGGGCAACAAGTCATCGTTGTTCAAGAACGCGGCTAATTGACTGGCTTGGCTGTGCATCGACTTGAGCTGCCACGGTTCCGGCACAGGCTTCACGCTAACGGCATTACGGTATGCTGTCAGCGCCTCTCCCTTCATACGAAGATATAACTTTGCCTCGCCTTCCGTTCCAAGACACCAAAAGTCTTTCGGTGCCTGATTGCAATGTTCGAGCACCTTGCCGGCCATGTCCGAAACCGCAGCTTTCTCGCTAGAACCTGCTGACAACAGAAAACAGACGTTGATTCCATGGTAGAAAGCTTGTGGATGGTCATTGTTCCCAGCCGCTTCTTCATACGCTGAAGTGTAAAGCTCCAACGCCCGCTTGTAGTCGTCTTCACGCCCTTCTGTTATCCATCGCCTTTTGAGACGTCCTGCAAGAACACCACGCGCGTCTGTACCACGTCGACCAGCACTTTCGAGAACTGCCAACGCCTTGTCCGAGTCACCAAGCCCCTCTATGGCAATGGCGAGCTGGACGAGATGCATATCGTCCAGCTCGCTGGCATGCACTTCAAGGGCGTCAACTGCCTCGCGGAAATCCAGCATCTGCAGCGCGACACGCGCCGCATTCCATGGCCCTGCCGGTGCAGCTTCTCCTTGGATACCACACACAATGACCTGCACCGATAGATCATCTTTCTCTTTCGGCTTAACAATTTCAAGGTGGTTCCCAGGCACGACCAGCCGTTGTTCACGAGGGAACGGGCCGAGGGATGAGGACGCCGGAACAAACTCGTCTGAGTCACCAGCAATCGCCCAGAACCGGGGTGGTGGCTCCTTTGGCCACGGGGTTCCCCAGTCTTTCCTCAATTTATGAACAAACTCCCCGTTGGCTGCCATGTCCTCGACCTGACGCTTGAACCACTTGAGCCAGCCGGCCTTTTGCAATCCGTTGCTCGGTGTGCCAAACAGGAACACATGCGTGGTGCGCCTCAAAAGATCGTTATAGTCCAGCAGAGCACGCTGCACGGCTAACCCGCCCATACTGTGAGCGATGAATACGAGTGCATTATATCGCTCGAGCTCTCCTACATACGCCCGCGTGTAGAGGTAGTTCGCAATGGTTTCGATCGATGGATTACCCGACCATATACCTCTAAAATCCGGGGCGAGTTTGGATGAGTAACCAAGGCTGTAAATATCCCATCCATCGAGACTCGGCGTTGCCATCAAGAAATCTGGAAAACTTCCCCAAGTGACCGATGAATCACCTCCAAAACCATGGACGAAAACGATGGCATTTTTCGTATTACTTTTCCGCAATGCTTTTAGAATAGATTGCTCAGACATAATACCTCTTTAATTTGGGTGGAACTTTGTTAGTATTATTAGGAAGTGACCAATAAGGCATAGCAGATTATTATCTGGGTCTGGTCAAAATACATCCTTCCAGAATTTGCTGTCAAGAATAAACCTTAACACTAGATTCGGAACAGTTCGGGCGTGATAAACAGACCAGGATAACTGTAAATGGGTAATCAAGTGACAATGACTGTCGGGTTATTTTCCAATAGCGCCATAGCGCCAGTTCTTCCGCCAAAGAGAAATTCCTGTCATAACCTTGGTGCAGACCCAAGTCCGCAAAGGGTCCAGACCGTGTGAAAACGCAAAAAAATGACGATCGAAAACTGCCACTTTGCGACATTCAAAATTTGAAATGTATGGCGACTGCATTACAGCAAGCAGTCGTTCAACGGTGCTGTCAACCTCCAATAAGCGATTTTAGAGCAAATTGGATGATATACTGAAGGGAAAAAATTTTGTTCACAAATTTATTGCGGCAAAACAAGTTTCGTGATTGGCATATGAAAACCATTTAACTACTTAGATGGCAATTTTGATTTCGTCGATCTTCCAGTTGGCGAGGATCGAAATGAGGTGCTCTGATGGAAAAGGGTTATGACTTCGACAATACCTGCTTCGTTATCATGCCATATGGCATTAAGAAGTATCTCGGCCAGCAGGTGAACTTTGACTTGATCTATGAACAGATCTTCAAGCGAGCTGCCAAAATAAGGCTCGAAAACGGCCGACTCCTCAAGGCGTATCGCGCTGATGAGAAGCCAAAGGCTGGTCCTCTTCGAGATCAAATGCGGCTAGATATATTAAAGTCGCGCGTTGCGCTAGCAGATATCACAGGAGACAACCGAAACGTCACTTACGAGATCGGATTAAGGCATGCCCTCCTACGATCCTCAACGGCATTAGTCATGCAGAAAGACACCGAGATACCGCACGATCTTCAGGACGACCCCGTCGTGACCTATAAATGCGACTTCAGTAGCGAGAACGAGATCAAAGAATCGATTGAAGAGATCCGAGAGTTTCTCAGACGATCCATTCCTCCAATGGGTACCGGTATCCCACAGAATGTCATATCAGCTTTATTTTCCGCACAGACGCCGCAGGGTTCCATCGATATCGCATCAAGGATTTTAGAGGCAGAGCGCGCCAAGGCGCAGGGCAGAGTTGACAAGGCCATTGAGCTTTACAAACGGATCGATCAGATTCTCGGCGGGAACTCGCTGATAAAGATGAGACTTGGCACGCTGTTGGCGGAACGGCCGAGCCTACAATCACAAGAGGCTGCTCAGGCACTGTTTGAGGAAGTTACCAAGAGCCATGCTAATTACAGCGATGCGCACCGCGAGCTTGGTCTCTCCCAGCATCGGATGTACCTAATGAAAGGACGCCCCCCGGGCTTGCCGACGGGTGAGGAAACTCTGAATACTGTGCTCAAGCTAACTCCGAACGACCTAGCGGCTAAACAGTCACTTGCCGAGATACTTTTGGATAAAGGGCAATACGCCGATTCCCTTAAACTGTTGAAGCAGACAGGGTTTTCGCAGCAGATCATGAGCATGAAGAGTCAGATTGATCACCTGATTAGTGGTGGTGTTGGTTTAGACCTGAAGCCTCTGTATACGCGCGGGGCAAGCACGACCTACGACATTATACTCCACAACTTGCCAAGATGTATTCTAAGGGACGAGCTGAATCAAGTTTTATCACCGTTAGACATAAAAAGTCTTGAAGTCAAGTTGCTTCCCGACGCTGACTCTACGATTGTG
>JBAQYH010000784.1:0-3278 GCA_049299935.1 Methylobacter sp.
CTTTCAGTCCTTGCCGGGAGAGGAAAATAATCGCTTTGTTTCCGCCTACCGGACGCGTTTTGGCGCTGACCGGGTCACCAGCGCTCCAGTGGAAGCCGCTTATGTGGGGGTAAAACTGTGGGCTCAGGGGGTGGAGGACGTAGGCTCCGGCGAGCCGAACCGGGTCAATCCGGCGCTGCTGCGGCAAAGCATCAAGAGCCCTTCCGGGATAGCCGCGGTAGATACGGACACCCGCCATTTATGGAAGATGATGCGAGTGGGCAAGGTGCGGCCCGACGGGCAGTTCGAGCAGGTGACCGCTTCCAGCGCACCGTTGCGGCCATCCCCCTGGCCCGGCTACCGCAGCCGCGAAGCGTGGCAGGTCCTGCTGGAAGGAGGCCGGCCATGATTTTCGGTAAAATCATCCCCCGTTTGATGCTGGGTTTTCTGTTGCTTTCGCCGTTGCCGCTGGCAGGGTTGGCTTGGCTGTACGTCCAGGCTTTTGAAGAAACCTTGCAGCAGTCGGCGCTGGACAACCTGTCGTCCCTCGCCGATAAAAAAGCCGACCAGATAAACGCCTATATCAATGAACGGTTGAACGACAGCCGCTTGCTGGCGAAATCGCTTGCCGCTCTCGACACTTTGCAAGCCCACTCCAATCCACAAGACGAGCAAACCGTACGGCGTTACCAGGCAGATGAGCAGGTTTACCGCGATTATTTTTATACCTTGTTCGAGAGTGTGGGTTACTACGATTTGTTGCTCACCGATACGGCCGGCAATGTGGTGTTCTCTATCCGGCATGAAGCCGATTTGGGCAGTAATCTCAACACCGGCCCTTATCGCGGCACTGCTTTGGCCAATGCTCACCGGGAGGCCATCGCTCTGCTCGATACGCAAATAACGCAGGCCGAGCCCTATGCGCCATCCGCCGGAAAGGCGGCTATTTTTATCGTCGCCCCCATGTTTAAGGCGGGCAGAGTGATAGGCACTTTGGCTCTGCAAATGGATCTGGACAAACTGACCGCCGTTACCAGCGATACCACCGGTTTGGGCCAGACGGGGGAAACGGTGTTGGCGCAACTTGAAGGTGATGAAGTGCTTTATGTCGGCGCTTTGCGGCTCATACCCAATGCCGCCTTCCGTTATCACGTCCCGCTGGGGGACAAGGTGGCTAAGCCGATGCAGTTTGCCCTTGCCGGAGGACACGACAAAGGTATTACCCGCGACTATTCGGGTGTGGAAGTGACCGGCGCATGGCGCTACCTGCCTGCGTTACGCTGGGGCATGGTAGTGAAGATGGATGCTTCCGAAGCATTCGCGTCGCTTTATCGACTGCAAAAACTAAGTCTGGTCGCGCTGGTTTTTTTGTTGCTGGGCGCAGGCATGGTTGCGCTGCTGTTTGGCCGAGCCCTGACAGCCCCCATCCGGCAGTTGATAATCGCCACTGAACGGATTGCAGGCGGGGATTTGAACCGCCGCGCCCCGCTGGTCGGGTGCGATGAATTCCGGCAACTGGCCGTGTCTTTCAATACCATGACCGAACATTTGCAATTTCAATATACGGATCTTGAACGGCAGGTCGAACAACGTACAGCCGATATAAAGTTGGCCATGGAGCAGTTGAATGAGGCGCAGCATATTGCTCAGGTAGGAAGCTGGGACCTGGACTTAAACAGCGGTCTATTGATTTGGTCCGATGAAATCTATTTCCTGTTTGAAATCGACAAGGACCGGTTCGGCGCAACCTATGAGGCATTTCTTAATGCGATACATCCTGAGGATCGCGATGCGGTTAACGCGGCCTATACCCGGTCTTTGCAGACCCGGGAGCCGTATGAGATTACCCACCGTTTATCGATGCCGGACGGACGCGTCAAGTACGTGACCGAAAGATGCGCATCGTACTTCGATACCGAGGGGCAGCCGATCCGGTCGGTGGGTACCGTGCAGGATGTGACGGCGCTTAAGCAGACGGAGTTGGCGCTTAAGCGGCTTAATGAAGAACTCGAACAGCGCGTTCAGCAGCGAACCGAGTTATTGGTTAAGGCGAAGGACGAAGCCGACCGCGCCAATAATGCCAAGTCCGAGTTTTTATCGCGGATGAGTCACGAACTGCGTACGCCGATGAATGCGATTATGGGCTTTGCGCAATTACTGGAGACTGATCAGGAAACCCCGCTCACTCCCGATCAGGTTGATAATGTTCGCGAGATTCGCCATGCCGGGCGGCATCTGCTGGAATTGATCAATGAGGTGCTGGATTTGGCGCGCATCGAGACCGGCCGTATTGAGCTGTCGCTGGAGCCGGTAGAAGTGCCGTCGCTGATCGGGGAGTGCACGGCATTGCTACAGCCATTGACTGCCGGTCGCCAGATCGAACTGAAGCTGGATATAGACGGCGCCGCCACCGTGCAGGCCGACCGGCTACGGTTGCGCCAGATTCTGCTCAACCTGTTGTCCAATGCGGTCAAATATAACCGCGACAAGGGTATTGTCCAGATTACCTGCCGGCTCACAGCAGAGGGCCGGGTCAGGATTGCGGTGCGCGATAGCGGACGCGGCATTGCGGCGGACGCCGTGTCGCGCTTGTTTAAACCTTTCGAGCGTATAGAATCGGCCTATGACGGTATTGAGGGGACCGGCATCGGCTTGGCGCTTTCCAAGCGTCTGGTCGAGGCGATGGACGGTAGTGTCGGCGTGGAAAGCGTTGCCGGTGTCGGCAGCACTTTTTGGCTTGAGCTGCCCGCGGCTGAGACAAGCGTTTACTTGCCGTCGGCTTCCACGGCTGCTGAAACCCTGCAAAACACTTATGCAATGGCGCACACGGTGCTTTATATCGAAGACAACCCGGCCAATCTGCGGCTAGTGAAAAAAATCATTTCCACGCATACCGGCCTGTTGCTGCTTGATGCCCGTAATGCGGAGCAGGGGCTGGACATCGCAAGAACGCACCATCCTGATCTTATTTTGCTCGACATCAACCTGCCGGGAATGAATGGTTTTGAAGCCTTGCGCCATTTAAAGGACGACCCGGCTACTGCCGATATTCCGGTGATTGCCATCTCCGCCAACGCGATGGAACGGGACATAAAAAAAGGTTTGGCGGCCGGTTTTACCGATTATCTGACCAAGCCGCTGGATATTCCGAAGCTTTTGACGCTGCTGGATACAATACTTCAATGACAGGCAAAGCTATTGTTTCGATTAATTTTTTCGTGCCTGCCATGAACCCTGTTTTTTCTTGCGGTCAGCAGAGTAGGGCGTGCCGTGCGCGCCTTCTTTGCTTGGAATTAAAT
>JBAQYH010000785.1:0-5021 GCA_049299935.1 Methylobacter sp.
GAAATAGGGAGGGTATTCTTTTTAATGATAGTAAAACCGTAAAATTATCACAGCAAGAAAGCGTTATTTCTTTATTAAAAGAAGAAGAACAAATAAAAGATATACACGAAGATTTCAAAAAGATTCTTTTTGATAATAATGCGGGCGATAGCTTCAGGTTAAATAGGTTTAGCTTTGATAATGAAATAGAATCAAAATCAAAAAAATACACTAATTTACAAGCAATTAGAAATAGCGATGAACATATTAAAACTAAACTCTGTTTATTGTATATAAATCAAAAAAAATCATTTAACGAAATAGTGGATTATTTTATTGATATATTTCCTCATGTTAAAGATATAAAAATTGAACCTATCAGCGACGATAATAAAAAACTACCTTTTTATTTTAGAGAATCACCATTTATTCAAATTAAAGAGAAGGACGTATCCAATTGGATAGATGAGTTTAAAATATCATCAGGCATGCTAAGAACTTTAATGCACATTGCTGAATTATATTTATGCGCCGATGATACCGTTATATTAATTGATGAATTTGAAAACAGCCTGGGTATAAATTGTATTAGTCAAGTTACCCGCAGCATACTTGTCTCTGAACGTAATTTGCAATTTATCATTACTAGCCATCATCCTTATATCATTAACGATATGGATTTTTCTCATTGGAAAATAGTGACCCGAAAAGGCAGCATAGTAACAGCTACCGATGCGGAAAAATTTGGCATTGGCAGCAAGTCAAAACATCAAGCCTTTACACAACTAGCTAATTTAACAGCGTATTCTGAAGGAATAGACAGTTGAACATCTACTTTCTGGTTGAAGGAAAAACTGAGCTAAAAGTTTATCCGCAATGGTTGAGCCATTTAGCGCCTACTTTATCACGCGTTAATCTCGTTCAAGACGCAAGCATAAATAATTACTTTCTTATAAGTGGTCTTGGCTATCCTCGTCTGCTTGATGTTGCGCTCGCCAACTCCGTAGAGGAAATTAACGAGTACGCTAATTATGATTATCTGGTTTTGGTCATAGACTCGGATGACATGAGCGAACAAGAAAAAGTAGATGAGATTTACCAATTTATAAACGATAACAACATCATTTTAAATTCAAGCTGCCAATTACAGGTGATTGCGCAAAAATCATGTATGGAAACTTGGTTCTTAGGTAACAAAAAGGTTTATAAAAAATCAGTCGGCAATCACAGTGACTTTTATCATCACGCTAAATTTTACGATGTGTCGCAACAAGATCCTGAATTAATGAGCAAACCGGAAGGTTTTGCAGGTTCGGTTTCTCTTTATCATGAAACTTATTTACGGAAAATGTTGGCGGAAAAGACTATAAGATACTCAAAATCAACGCCTAGAGAAGTTGGTGAAACGCATTATCTCGATCAATTGCAAAAGCGCGTATCCGACACACAACACTTGATGAGTCTAAAGAATTTTTTCAATTTCTGCGAAACTATTTCAACGCTCTAAAACAACAAGCCAGAGCTGTAGGTTGGGCTGAATGCAATGAAGCCCGACTTACAAGCTACAAGCTACAAGCTACAAGCTGGGAACAAATTAATGACACATTCTATTGAAGAAATAACCGCAAAAATCAGCGCGCTCCCTGAACCTATGCAACAAGAAGTGTTCGACTTTATTGAGTTCATGCACGTCAAAGCCGCCCGACTGGCAATGTTGTCCAAACAAAACCCCGCTTTGTTAAACGAACGCGCATTAGCAGCCGACTGGAATCGGCCTGAAGAGAATGATGCATGGGTAAGTTACTAAAAATAGCCAAACTTAACGATGCATCACCTGAAAAGTAATAAGCGAATACTAAAAGATAACCAATAGCCAAAATTCAACCCACTCCTTTTTTGAAATATAAACATGTCTGATATAGAAATTGCCCAACAAGCCAATATGAAACCGATCATCGGTTTGGTTAAAGAACAATACGGCATCGACGCCGAACACCTTGACCCTTACGGTCATTACAAAGCCAAAATGTCGCTGGAATACGTCAATAGCCTGTCCGATAAAGAAGACGGCAAGCTGATTCTGGTCACCGCGATCAGCCCCACCCCGGCCGGCGAAGGCAAAACTACTACCACCGTGGGCCTCGGCGATGCGATGAACCGCATCGGCAAAAAAACCATGATGTGCCTGCGCGAACCGTCATTAGGCCCGTGCTTTGGCGTCAAAGGCGGCGCGGCGGGCGGCGGTTACTCGCAAGTGGTGCCGATGGAAGACATCAACCTGCATTTTACCGGCGATTTTCACGCGATCGGCGTCGCGCATAACCTGCTGTCGGCGTTGATCGATAACCATATCAATCACGGCAACGAGCTGGACATCGACCCGCGGCGCATCCAATGGAAGCGTGTTGTCGATATGAATGACCGCGCCTTGCGCCACATTGTGGTCGGCATGGGCGGCCCCGCCAACGGCTATTTGCGTGAAGACGGTTACGACATCGTGGTGGCTTCCGAAGTCATGGCGATTTTATGCTTGGCAACCAGCCGCGCGGACCTTAAAGAGCGTCTGGGCCGTATCGTGATCGGTTACAAATCCGACCGGGTAACGCCGGTTTATGCCCGCGACTTGAACGCGCAAGGCTCGATGGCCGCCTTGTTGAAAGACGCGATCAAGCCGAACCTGGTGCAGACGCTGGAAAACAATATCGCGATTATTCACGGCGGGCCGTTCGCCAATATCGCCCACGGCTGCAACACCGTAACCGCTACCAAAACCGCGCTGAAACTGGCCGATTACGTGGTCACCGAAGCAGGCTTCGGCGCGGATTTGGGTGCTGAAAAATTTATCGACATCAAATGCCGCATGGCCGGACTCAAGCCCTCCGCCGTAGTGTTGGTCGCTACGGTAAGAGCGCTTAAATTCCACGGCGGCGTAGTTAAGGAAGAATTAAACCAGGAAAATCTGACTGCACTGGAACAAGGCTTTGAAAACCTTGAGCGCCACTTGCATAACATCACCCACCATTACGGCCTGCCTTGCGTCGTGTGCATCAATCACTTCACGTTCGACACCGATGCGGAAATCGCCCTGCTGAAGCAAAAATGCGAAGCCTTGGGCGCAAAATGCGTGGTTTCCAAGCATTGGGCTGAAGGCGGCGCCGGTGCGGAAGAGCTGGCCCATGCCGTCAGCGACATCGTTGACAACCGCGAACCGGAATTTAACTACGTCTACGACGAAAACCTGAGCCTCTGGGAAAAAATCGAAGCCATCGCCACCAAACTCTACGGAGCAGGCAGTGTCACCGCCAACGCCAAAGTCAAAGCGCAACTGGCCGCATGGGAAGCGGATTACGGCAAGTTCCCGATTTGCATGGCGAAAACCCAGATGTCGTTTTCGACCAACCCGAACGCCAAAGGCGCGCCTTCCGGGCATATCGTAGAAATCAGGGACGTCCGTCTGGCAAACGGCGCAGGCTTTATTGTGGCAATTGCGGGTGATATGATGACCATGCCCGGCCTACCTAAAGTTCCTGCTGCGGAAAGAATTGATATTGATAATAACGGCAAAATCACCGGATTATTTTAACCCAATCAGGGGATTCGAAATTTCGAATCCCCACCTTATTCCCTTTCACCCAAGGCAACATCATGACAGAGCAAAAATTTCGACTCGTTACACGCAGTGATTTTGACGGCTTAATCTGCGCGGTTTTATTAAAAGAACTGGACTTAATTGACGACATCAAATTCGTTCATCCCAAGGACATGCAAGACGGCATTATCGATATTAACGACCACGACATCACCACCAACCTGCCCTACGTCAAAGGCGTGCATCTTGCGTTCGATCACCATTTAAGCGAGACGATCCGCAATGAAAAAGCCGAAAACCACATCATAGACCCGGAAGCCCCATCAGCAGCGCGAGTCGTTTATGACTATTACGGCGGCGCAACCCGCTTTCCTGCCGGCTGGAATGAGATGATGGCGGCTGTCGATAAAGGCGATGCGGCGCAGTTCAGCCGTGAAGAAATTTTAAACCCGGAAGGCTGGGTGTTAATGAATTTCCTGATGGATGCGCGTACCGGATTGGGCCGATTCCGGGACTTTACCGTGTCGAATTATCAATTAATGATGAACCTGATCGATTACTGCAAAAATCACAGTATTGATGACATCCTGCAACTCAATGACGTCCAGGAACGGGTCAAACTGTTTAAGGAACACGAAGCGGCAGCCAAAGAGCAAATTCAGCGTTGCTCTACTGTCTACAACAATTTGGTGGTATTGGATTTGCGCGATGAAGAAATCATCTACGCGGTCAATCGTTTCATGATTTACGCACTGTTTCCCGAGTGCAATATCTCGATCCATGTGATGTGGGGCGTTAAGCAACAAAACACTGTGTTTGCGATAGGCAAATCTATCTTGAACCGCACCTCCCATACCAATGTCGGCGAACTGTGCCTTAGCTATAACGGCGGCGGACACCTGAATGCAGGAACCTGCCAAGTCGACAATCAGGACAGCGAGCAGCATTTAAAAGCGATTATTGCAAAAATCAACCAGGATGGCTGAAAACAGGTAATTAAAAAATCGTAACTATTCAGCGTATCCCTAATAACACGGATGGCACGGATTAAACGGATAAACACGGATTTAAAACGCAAACAAACCGGGTTCGGATTAAAAATCCGTGTAAATCCGTACTATCTGTGTCATCCGTGTTCCATTTTTCTATTGTGCTGAATAGTTACAAAAAATCTTTAATTCACCACGAAGAACACGAAGCTTTATTATCTTGGCTTTATGTAAAAATTGAGTGGGTAGCTTTACGCAAGCATGTCGCCTTTCTCCGTTCGTCCCTCGACAGGCTTAGGACGAACGGATTTACTTTTATCAATGTCCCAAGTGTTTTACCCTCTGAGTTTCACATAGAACATTATCTTCGTGTCTTCGCGGTGATAATTTTTTCACCCAAATCAACAACCCTATTCTCCTGTATAATGTTTAGCCAATCCTTTAACAACTTACCGCGCTTATGT
>JBAQYH010000786.1:0-4750 GCA_049299935.1 Methylobacter sp.
CATGCGCGGTTTATGACTACGCTGGTTTTCGGTCTGGCGCGTTATCGTCTGGCGGCAGAAGGCTGGCAGTACTTGGCTTTGCCGGGAGCGGTGGCCTATTTCAACAATAACGAGTTGACGATCAGCACCCGGCATTTCCTGATCGACACCGATCTTGAACGGATCAGCACATTACTGGAGCAGCAATTGATAGCGGAGGAGGAAGCTCTGCATACAACCAGGGAGAGCTTGCAGCGAATGGAACAAGCCATGCTGAGACGCATGCTGGCGCTTAAACGTAAAACCAATTGGCCGTCATGAATAATCGACAACAACTCAAAAAGAAAATTGACAATCAGGTCAAGCGTATTAAAAAGGCGGAACATAATGATCGCCCAAACCTGCCGTCAATCGGTACACTGGGCTTAGTTATGGTATTGCCTATTATCGCCGGCGTTTATTTAGGGCACTGGCTGGACGATATGGTGGAGGGTTATTCGACGCACTGGACGCTCAGTTTGTTGTTTGCGGGGTTGGTAATTGGGATTTTTAATGTGTATTTTTTGATTAAAGACTGATGTTACTCAATAGCTAATAAATTTTCACCACGAAGACAAAGTTTTGTGTGTTTTCTTCGTGTCCTTCGTGTCTTCGTGGTGATTTTATGTTACTTACGTAACGTCAATTAAAGATTAAAGATAAATCAGGCTGAATCATGGAAAACGAACTTACTTTTGCGCTAGGCCCGGTGGAGATAGGCACCTCCGTCATCACCACGTGGGGCATCATGCTGGTGATTACGCTAATAGCCTGGCTTTCAACCCGGCATCTGGACATGCTGCTGCCCGGCAAGTTGCAGACCACCGTTGAAGGCATAGTCGCTGCAATCGACGAGGCCATCACCGCTGTCGCACCGGAACACGGGCGGCAGATCATGCCTTTTATTGCGTCCCTTTGGCTGTTCCTGATCATTGCCAATATGCTCGGTTTAATACCGGGATTGCACTCGCCGACCCGCGATCTTTCGGTGACCTCGGCGCTGGCGACCCTGGTGTTTTTCTCGGTGCACTGGTTCGGCATAAAAACCCAGGGCTGGAAAAATTACCTGCATCATTACCTGAGCCCCAGCCCGATTTTGCTGCCTTTTCATATTATCAGCGAATTGACCCGAACGCTGGCGCTGGCTATCCGTTTATTCGGCAACATGATGAGCCTGGAAATGGCAGCCATGCTGATATTGCTGGTGGCCGGATTTCTCGCGCCGATCCCGGTTTTAATGCTGCATATCATTGAAGCGCTGGTACAGGCCTATATCTTCGGCATGCTGGCGCTGATCTACCTGGCCGGCGCGATACAATCCCAACATCTTAATTCACAGGAGTAATTTATGTCCGACATTGCCTCGATTGTCCTTGGCTCCAGCATCGCCGCTATTATCGGCATCGCGCTGGGCGTGATGCTCCCTGCCCTGGCGATGGGTAAAGCCATCGGCAGCGCATTGGAAGCCTTATCGCGGCAACCGGAATCGGAGCGGTCGATCATGCGCACCTTGTTTATCGGCCTGGCCATGATCGAATCGCTGGCTATTTACTGCCTGGTTATTATTTTGATCGTGCTGTTTCGGAATCCGCTGCTTGAATACATTATTAAATAACGAATAACTATTCAGCGAATGCTAACTATGATGAATGGAACACGGATGACACAGATTGAACGGATTTAAACGGATTTTTAAAAGCCGAAACCAAAGATTGCCATGCACCTTTAAATCAGTGTTTATCAGTCTAATCCGTGTCATCCGTGTTCCATTTTTCTATGTACTGAATAATCCAAGGTACCCTCATGGAATTCAACCTATCCACCTTTGTTTTTGAAATCATCAATTTCCTGATTCTGATCTGGATTTTGCAGCGGCTTTTTTACAAGCCCTTGCTGGAAGTGATCGAGAGGCGCAAGCAGTTTATCGACCAATCGCTGAGCGACGCCAAAAACCTGAAGCAGCAGGCGGAAGAACAATGCAGCCGTTATGAAAACCGGCAAACACTGTGGGAGGAGGAAAAACAGGCCGCTATCACCGCCCTGCACCGGCAGCTTGAAGCCGAAAGAAGGACGCATCTGGACAGGCTGAATGCCGATCTTGAGCGGGAACGGCAAAAAGCCAAAGTGCTGATGTCAAAACAACAGCAGCAACTACAGCAACAGGCCGAAAAACAGGCCTTGCTAAACGGCGCCAAGTTTGCAGGAATGCTGCTGCAACAATCCGCCGGCCCTGAACTGGAAGCCCGCTTGTTTACCTTGCTGGTCGATAACCTGACGACCTTGCCGGAAGCCTGCAAGCTGTGCCTGACCACGCTCGGAACTAAAAAATCGGTGCCTGTCAAAATAACCAGCGCTTATCCGTTATCCGTTGAAATGCGCCGGCAACTGGAACAAAAGCTGGAGGCATTAATCAACAACCACATCAATTTCCAATATCACCAGGATAAAGCGCTGATCGCCGGCCTGCGCATGGACATCGGCGCTTGGGTGCTCAACGTCAACCTGCAACACGAACTGACCGGTTTTGCCGAGATTGCCAATGAACCTGAATGATGCGGCGCTTATCGTCCCCACGCTCCAGCGTGAAAACGCAGCCGATGCCGCTCCGGCTGTACCGGACAGCCTGCTGGACAAACAAGCCGACTGGCTGGCTAATTACCAGCCGGGGCTGCGTATTATCGAACAAGGCACGGTGGTTTCGATCGGCGACGGCATCAGCTGGATCAAGGGCCTGCCGTCCGCGGCTATCGAGGACATCCTGGTGTTTACCGACGGCAGCCGGGGCATGGTCTTCGACCTTAACCGCGACCGGATCGGCGCAATTTTACTGTATGAAACCGAAGCCCTGACGGCCGGCACCACGGTTCACCTTTCCAAACACTCGCTCAGCATACCGGTCGGCAACGAGTTTTTAGGCCGGGTCATCGACCCGCTGGGTGCGCCGTTGGACGGACTAACGCCACCGCCCCATGCAGGCCGCGAAAACATGGAAAAAGGCTCGCCCCCCATTATCGCCCGTGATTTTGTCCATAAACCGCTGTACACCGGCATAAAGATTATCGACACCCTGATTCCGATAGGCAAGGGACAGCGGCAATTGATCGTCGGCGATGAAGGGCTGGGCAGGACGTCAATCGCCATCGACACCGTCATTAACCAAAAAGGCAAGAATGTACTGTGCATCTACGTGCTGATCGGCCAGAAACGCTCTGCCGTGGTCAGCACCCTGGAAACCCTGAAGAGCCACGGCGCACTGGACTACACCGTGTGCGTGGTCGCCGAAGCCAGCGCCCTGCCCGGCCTGCAATATATCGCCCCGTTTGCCGGTTGCGCGCTGGCCGAATACTGGATGGCGCAAGGCCAGGACACGCTGATCATTTACGATGACTTGTCGACCCACGCCCGGACTTACCGGGAACTGTCGTTGTTGCTGCGAAGGCCGCCGGGCCGCGAAGCTTATCCGGGCGACATTTTCTTTGTCCATTCCCGCCTGCTGGAACGCTCGACCTGCCTGAATGCCGAGAACGGCGGCGGCAGCATGACCGCCCTGCCGATCATCGAAACCAAGCAAGGGGAAATTGCCGCCTACATTCCGACCAACCTGATCTCCATTACCGACGGGCAAATCTATCTGGATAACGACCTGTTCGTATCGGGATTCCGCCCGGCCATCGACATCACCCGGTCGGTATCGCGGATAGGCGGCAAGGCCCAGGACATGAGCATTCGCGACCAGGCCGGACAAATGAAATTGGATTATCTGCAATTTCTGGAGCTGGAGACCTTCACCCGCTTCGGCCAGCGCCTGGAAGCTTCAATGGAAGCGCGGATCAAGCGGGGCCGGCTGCTGCGGGAAATCCTGAAACAGGACCGGCTGGTTCCGCACGACATCCTGTTTCAACTGGCCTGGCTGATCGCGTTTAATGCCGGGCTGTTTAACCAAACAAATCCTGAGAACATTGCCAAGATGCTGGTTCGCATCGAACAGGGCATCGAAACATCGACCCTGACTTTGGAAAGCAGCCCGGAACAATGGCATCAAGCGCTCGCCGAATGGCTTAAGGAGTTACCATGAAAATACCTAACCGGGTTATTCATTTTTCACACCACGAAGACATGGATGCAGGAGGTAGAGCAATGCATGGAGCAATTGCCGGGGGCACGAAGTTTATGTTTTGTCTTCGTGGTGAATAAAAAACCTTGTATATTTTATATCGGATTTCGCATTAAACCGTCATGAGCCTGAGCCGCGAACTGCAACTGCATATCGCCCAGCTGGAAGAGATACGCAGCATATTGAATGCCATGAAAAACCTGGCTTACATGGAAATTCATAAACTACAGCGTTTTAAAACCATGCAGGGCCAGGCCGTGGCTAATATTGAACGCGCGGCGCTGGATTTCCTGGATTTTTATCCCGGTCTGGAAGCCGATGGCGGCAACGCCGCGCACATCTGTATTTTGCTGGGATCGGAACGCGGTTTTTGCGGCGATTTTAACGAAAGACTGATCAACGCCATCGCAAGCAAAGCTTATACCGGCGTTATTGCAGTCGGCACCCGGCTTTGCAACCGGCAGGAGGACATTGCCGCCGAAGTCATCGCAACACTCGAAGGCGCCAATGTCGCCGAAGAAGTGCCTGCGATCATCAACCGCCTGATCGACACCATCACTGCATTACACGGCAAAGCCGCCGCCACATTCCAGTTGACCGTTGTCTATCACAATGACG
>JBAQYH010000787.1:0-12267 GCA_049299935.1 Methylobacter sp.
AACGACTTTCTCATTACCCTTGCATAGGCCCTGTTGTTGTAATTCGGTTAATTTGTCGGTTAACAGCGGTTCTAATTTTTTCAGTGACATAAACACCTCGGTTTATTCTAAAACGGCTATTGGTCCACGAAATACACGAAATAAACCAGCCACTGCCATTCACCCTTTGGTTAACTATCTACCGATGAATTTTTCGTGCTTTTCGTGGATAAATTGATTTCTCTTAACTACTCAGCATGAAAGATAATGGAACACGGATGACGCGGATTAGGCTGATAAACACGGATAAAAATCCGCGTAAATCTGTCCAATCCGCGTCATCCGTGTTCTATTAATCGTAGTCAGTATGTTCGCTGAGCAGTTATGCTTTCTCTCAGTTTATTCTCCGGCTCATTAAGCGTAATTTTCTCCAGCATATCCTTGACCATTGCCGGCAAATCGAATCGAGCCTGCCAGCCCCACTCGATTCTGGCGGCGCTGTCGTTCATATGTCTGGGCCAGGAATCGGCAATCGCCTGGCGCAATGGGTCGACGTTGTAAGAGATAGTGAATTCAGGAATATGTTTTTGTATTTCTGCCGCCAACTGCTGCGGCGTGAAACTCATGGCCGTTACATTAAACGCGTTTCTGTGCTTTAGCTGCCGGCTGTCCGTTGTCATCAAAGTCATAGCAGCGTCAATAGCGTCGGGCATGTACATCATATCCAGTTGCGTGTCGGCCTGAAGGAAACAATCGTAATGCCTTGATTTTATCGCCGCATAAAAAATATCCACCGCATAATCGGTCGTGCCTCCGCCCGGCAGGGTTTGGCTGGAAATCAGCCCCGGATACCTTAAGCCGCGTGCGTCGACGCCAAAGCGATGATGATAATAATCGCAAAGCAGCTCGCCTGAAACCTTGGTAATACCGTAAATGGTAGACGGCCGCTGAATAGTATCCTGCGGCGTATCCATGGACGGAGTTTCCGTGCCGAAAGCCGCGATGGAACTGGGGAAAAACAGCGCACAGCGGTGTACCCTGGAAGTCTCCAATACATTGAGCAAACCGTTGATATTGACGTCCCAAGCCTGCTGCGGCTGTTGTTCCGCAACAGCGGAAAGCAATGCGGCGAGATGAAAAATCGTATCGATATTATTATCCGCTACGACTTGATTGATTGCCGACACATCGCGCACATCCAGACGGCAAAAAGGCCCCGGTTGCGTTACTGCGTTCAAAGCCGGTCTTTTATCGGCAGCCAGCACATTTTCTGCGCCATATCGGCTGCGCAAGGCTGTCGTCAACTCCGAGCCGAGTTGCCCGGTTGCACCCGTTACCAGTATCTTTTTCATCTGCACCTTCGCTGTTTTACTCAGGGTGGATGGCTAAAACAAGATCTTAGGATACGCCTTATTGCGTCGGCAGCATCCTAATAAATAGCGCTAGCCGATTTTCAAGCCTATCCCCGTATTTAAGCATGATGGTGCTTTCGATACTTGGGCGAAACAACAGGCCTAACGCCGTCACGCAGAGCGTCACTGTTTCGCAATCGCCATCCGGTCTACCAATTACCATGTTTGCCGTGATCTTCAATGAATTTACCTATCCCTGTCGACTCACTGGTTATTTCAAAAAAGAATACTTCGGGCTTTCCCGCTTTTGATTCAAATTGTTCAACCGCAACTTCAAATTCCGTTGCTTCCTGTATTAAGTTATCGTCCTCATCATATTCGGCGTTGATCCCATAGCAATCGCCGTAAACGCCATGAATAAGGTTGTCATAAACAGCCAAATAACGATCATCGTCCGACTGATAATCTTCGTCAGGCGTCCATGCAGCAAATGGCGTTGGGTGCACATTCGCGAAATTTTTAGCTATTTGTATTTTTTGACTATCACTGATCATTTTTATTTACGGTTGGTTATGGTGGATTGACCGGCATCATTTACTGCTTCGAAGCGGCAAATATCAGGTTATGAAACCTATACGGCTAAACGAAAAAAGGGATTGCGACGAATCACAATCCCTTTTTTACACCCTTAAGCCGCCCTTCTGTTAAGAGCAGCAAACAAGCACGGGTTATTCCGCGTCGACTTCTTTCATGCTCAATCTGACTCGGCCTTGACGGTCTATTTCAAGTACTTTGACTTTGACCACGTCGCCTTCGTTCAGTCTGTCGCTGACTTTATCAACGCGTTCGTCAGAGATTTGCGAGATGTGAACCAAGCCGTCTTTGCCGGGAAGGATGGTAACGAATGCACCGAAGTCCATTAATCTGACCACTTTGCCTTCGTAGGTTTTACCGACTTCAACTTCTGCGGTAATTTCCTCGATCAATCGACGCGCTTCTTCGCCGGCCGCTTTATCGACGGATGCCACTTTAACAACACCGTCATCGGTCAAATCGACGCTGGCGCCGGTCTGCTCGGTGATGCTGCGGATGGTTGCACCGCCTTTACCGATAACTTCGCGGATTTTAGCCGGGTCGATTTTGAAGGTGATGATACGCGGTGCGAAATCGGACATTTCTTCACGCGTGGTGGACAGCGCTTTGTTCATTTCCCCCAGAATATGCAGACGGCCGTGCTTTGCTTGATCCAAAGCTGTCTTCATGATTTCTGCGGTAATGCCGTCTATTTTGATGTCCATTTGCAGCGCGGTAATGCCGTCTACAGAACCGGCAACTTTAAAGTCCATATCGCCCAGGTGATCTTCATCGCCCATGATGTCTGACAATACGGCAAAGCTGTCGCCTTCTTTAATCAAACCCATCGCGATGCCGGCAACCGGTGATGTAATGGGCACACCGGCATCCATTAACGCCAAGCTGCTGCCGCAGACCGAAGCCATGGAGCTTGAGCCGTTGGACTCTGTGATTTCAGAAACCACGCGAATGGTGTACGGGAATTCATCCATATTAGGCAATACCGCAGCAACGCCGCGTTTCGCCAAGCGGCCATGACCAATCTCGCGGCGTTTTGGTGAGCCGACAAAACCGGTTTCGCCAACGCTGTACGGAGGGAAGTTGTAGTGCAGCATGAACGGCTCTTTGTACTCGCCGGCCAACGCATCGATGATTTGCGCATCGCGTTGCGTACCCAGTGTTGCAACGACTAAGGCTTGAGTTTCGCCGCGGGTAAATAATGCCGATCCGTGGGTTCTTGGCAATACGCCGGTTCTGACCGTAATCGGTCTGATTTTGTCCAGTTCGCGACCGTCAATGCGTTTGCTTTCGTTAAGAATCGCGTTGCGGACGATGCGGTATTCCAGGTGTTCGATAATGCCGCGTATGTCGCTTTCCGCATACTCGCCATTCGCCACCAGTTTTTCAACCACGGCATCCCGGATTTCTTTCAGTTTTTCTTGTCTGACCAGTTTTTCTGCGATTTGATAAGCGGCTTTAATGCCCTCTTCAACTTCGTCGGTAACCAGTGTTTTAAGTTCGACATTAACTTCAGGAGCTACCCATTCAACGACGCCTGCACCGGCAGCCGCTGCAAATTCGTTAATGGCGTTGATGGCGACCTGCATTTGCTGGTGGCCGAATAAAACCGCGCCCAGCATCACTTCTTCAGACAGGTTGTCGGCTTCGGACTCAACCATTAATACGGCATGTGCGGTTCCGGCAACGACCAATTCCAGTTGCGATTCTTTCAATGCGTCAGGCGTTGGATTTAATAGATATTCGCCGTCTTTATAACCCACAGTGGCTGCGCCTACCGGGCCGTTAAAAGGCAAACCTGAAACTGCCAAGGCAGCGGAAGCGCCTAATAAAGCAGGAATTTCGGGATTAACTTCAGGATTCAAGGATACGACTGTCGCAATGATCTGAACTTCGTTGGTATAGCCCTCAGGGAACAGAGGACGGATAGGCCGGTCAATCAAACGAGACGTTAAAGTCTCTTGTTCACTTGGACGGCCTTCTCTCTTAAAAAAGCCGCCCGGTATTTTACCGGCTGCGTAAGCTTTTTCTTGATAGTTAACAGTCAACGGAAAAAAGTCGCCGCCATTGGGCTGTTTTTTACCGACAACGGTGACCAACAGCGTTGTACCATCTACATCGATCATAACAGCGCCGTCTGATTGACGCGCTATTTCACCAGTTTCTAATTTAACGAGTCGATCGCCGTATTGAAATTCTTTCCTGATAGGATTCACTATAAGGTTCCTTTGCGAGGTTGGTTTAAAGAGTGATTGCCGGGTTGCGCAACGCGGCAACCCGACCTACAGCAAAAACGGCACCGAGGTTGTGCCGTTTCTTGGTACTGTTACTTACGTAAACCGAGGCGGTCAATCAATGAACGATAACGGTTGCCGTCTTTATTTTTTAGATAATCCAGCAGCTTACGACGCTGGTTAACCATACGCAACAGTCCACGACGTGAATGGTTGTCTTTTTTATGTTCTGCAAAATGCGGTGTCAAATGGGTGATATGTGCTGTCAATAAAGCGATTTGTACTTCAGGTGAACCGGTGTCGGTTTCTGACAAACGATACTCTTCTACGACCGCTTTTTTTTGTTCTGCAGTAAATGGCATTTGTAATCCCTATTTAGATTAAAAATTAAAAAATAAAGCCGCCAATCGGCGACTCCTTATGTACACTGTTTCCGCGATAGGGTGTAGAAACAGGTGTATTCTTTCTGCCTGAGGGTATAAAACTCAGGGCAGTTCGTTGCTCAAATTGAACATCTTTTTCGGTGCTAGTTTACCATCCAAACGCATTTCTCCCAAGCCTAAAAATACGGCATCATTATACATGCGCACCGTACCTTGCCTGTTTTCCAAGCTTCCGTCCGTCTTGACTAATTGACCGTATTTTATGCAAATCGTTTGTTCATCAGACAACTGCACAGCAGGCAAAGCTTCTAATGGTTTATCGACATCAATCAGGCATTCAAACAGGCTTTGCTGATCCATTGCCGTTAACTGTTCGATGGTCCTGGCATTTTCGATGCTGAATTGACCCGCTTCCAGTCGGCGCAGTTCCTTTACGGTGCCGCCGCAGCCCAGGGTGTGCCCGATGTCTTCGGCCAGCGAGCGGATATAAGTGCCTTTTGAACAAAACACGTCCAGCGTGAATTGATCTTTGGAAAAATCCAGCAGTTTTAACTCAAATATGGAGATGCGCCTGGCTTTACGCTCGACGGTTTTGCCTTCCCGCGCCAGCTCATAAAGCTTCTTACCGTTATGCTTTAAAGCCGAGTACATGGGCGGCACTTGATCGATTTCGCCGACAAATTTATCCAGACAGGCGAGAATGTCGTCAACGGATAGCTCGGGCACCGGCTTGGTCTCGATAACCGAGCCCTCGGCATCGCCGGTATCGGTCATAACCCCGAGCTGGACAACAACCTGATAACGCTTGTTGTCATCCAGCATCAACGCCGACACTTTGGTCGCTTCGCCGAAACAAAGCGGCAACAAGCCGGTGGCCAGGGGATCGAGACTGCCGGTATGCCCCGCCTTGTTGGCATTAAACAAGCGCCTGACTTCCTGCAAGGCCCTGTTTGAAGATACGCCCAGGCGCTTATCTAACAGCAATATGCCGTGAATATTGCACCCGGACTTGCGTTTACTCATGCGGTCTAACCTTTATCGCGTTTGTCCAAATCACTTAACAGCTCTGAAACACGCATGCCGGTATCAAACGAATCATCGTAATAAAAACGCAATTCGGAGATGTGCCTTAAGCGCATCCTTTTCGCTAATTGATGCCGGATCACAGGCGCCAACTCGTTCAACCATTTAACGTTGGCTTTTTTGCCCTGCTCATCGACATTCAATACCGTGACGTACACTTTGGCAACGGCAAGGTCTTTAGTGACGACAACCTCATTGATAGTAATAAAGCCCAGCCTGGAATCATCAATATCCCGTTGCAGAATCAACGAAAGTTCTTTCTGCATCTGCGATGAAACACGGTCATTACGACCAAATTCTCTTGCCATAAGGTTTACAGTTCCCGCTTAACTTCGATGCGTTCAAACACTTCGATCTGATCGCCGGGCTGTACATCGTTGTAATTCTTTACGCCGATACCGCATTCCATGCCCATCTTGACCTCGGCCGCATCGTCTTTGAAGCGGCGCAAAGATTCCAGCTGCCCTTCATAAATCACCACGTTGTTGCGCAGGACCCGTATAGGCAGATTTCTCTTCACATAACCGTCAATAACCATACAACCGGCAACCGCACCGAATTTCGGCGATTTAAATACATCGCGCACTTCGGCAAGACCGACAATCTGCTCTTTGATTTCAGGCGCCAACATACCGCTGATGGCTTTTTTAACCTCATCAATCGCTTCATAAATGATGCTGTAGTAATGCAGGTCGATGCCTTTTTCTTCAATCAGTTTTCGTGCAGCCGCATCGGCCCGCACATTAAAGCCCATCAGGATCGCGCCGGAAGCCAAGGCCAAGTTCGCATCGCCTTCGTTAATACCGCCCACGCCGCCGAAAACGACTTTAACCTCGACTTCGTCATTCGACAACCCGATTAAGGAGCTGCGCAACGCTTCCAGACTGCCCTGAACATCGGTTTTAAGCACCAGGTTGACGCTGGCGATTTCACCGGTCGTCATTCTGGAGAATACTTCGTCCAGTTTGGAGGCTTGCTGCACCGCATGACGGGACAGTTTTTTGCGGTCTTCGCGATGTTTAGCCAAGTCTTTGGCAATACGCTCGTTTTGCACCACCAGGAATTCGTCGCCGGCGTTCGGCGTACCCGAAAGACCCAGAATCTCGACCGGCGCACAGGGCCCGGCTTCTTTGATGGCGACGCCGTTCTCGTTAAACATGGCTCGGACACGGCCGTATTCATGGCCGCACAACACCATTTGGCCGCTTTCCAAGGTACCTTTTTGAATCAACACCGTTGCCACCACACCGCGGCCTTTATCAAGCCTCGATTCGATAACAATACCCGATGCCGCACCTTCGATAGGCGCTTTCAACTCAAGGATTTCAGTCTGTACGATCAACGCTTCGATTAAGTCATCGATGCCTGCACCGGTTTTTGCCGAAATCTTCAGGAACTGCACATCGCCGCCCCACTCTTCTGCAAGCACGTCGATGGTCGCCAACTCCTGCATCACCTTGTCTGGATTGGCATCAGGCTTATCGATCTTGTTGATCGCCACAATAATCGGCACATTGGCCGCCCTGGCATGCTCGACCGCTTCCCGGGTTTGCGGCATCACGCCGTCATCCGCGGCAACCACGACAATCACCACGTCGGTAACGTCCGCGCCTCTAGCGCGCATCGCGGTAAATGCAGCGTGACCTGGGGTATCCAAAAAGGTTACCGAACCGTGATCGGTTTTTACCTGATAGGCGCCGATATGTTGGGTAATACCGCCCGCTTCACCGGCGGCAACACGGGTTTTACGGATATAATCCAGCAGCGAGGTTTTACCGTGATCGACGTGCCCCATGATCGTAACAATCGGCGCCCTGGGCATTTCGATGCGATTATCTTCTTCTTGCGCCTCGGCCAGCATTTCCTGCTCGAGATCGTCATCGCTCTGCATGATGGCTTTATGGCCCATTTCTTCTACCAAAATGACTGCCGTTTCCTGATCGATGCTTTGATTAATCGTCGCCATAATACCGAGCTTCATCAGATGCTTGATCACCATCGCGGCTTTAACACTCATCTTTTGCGCAAGATCGGACACCATAATCATTTCCGGTATGGTGACCTCTTTTACGATAGGTTCGACCGGCATTTCAAATTGATGCTTGCCATCGGACTTTACACTGACGCGCTCAGTCTTCTTATTGCCTTTTTTCTTGGCTTTCTTGGAGTCTTTGCCGCCCGCTCCGGCACGCGAACTTTCTTCCTGTTTTTTTCTATGCAGAATCTCTTGTTTGGCTGATGCCTGCTGCCTTACTTTGTCCGCATTTCTTTTAATGGATTCTTCAAGCCGGAGATCTTTTTCATGCTGTTTTTTTCTGGCTTCGGTCAATTCTTTGACTTTAACCGGTGTTTCATAGTCCATTTCCAGCTCATCCTCAACCGGCAAGACTTCAATCTTTTCTTCAGCTTCAGGCTCAACAGTGATTTCAGCCTCAACAGCTTCTACAACAGGCTCAGCAACAACTTCTTCCTTCTTTGGCTCTAAAACAACTTCTTCTGCCTTTATCGGCTCTTCAACCGGAGGAAGATTTTCAGTTTGTTGCGCAACCTGCTCTTTAAGCGCTTGCTTGGCCAACTCCAGATTCCTTTGTTCGTCGGAATCGGCAACTTCACTGCGTTTTATATAAGTTTTCTGTTTACGGACTTCAACACTGATCGTTTTGGTAGTGCTGCCAGGCACGCTCGCCTGCTTAAGCTCACTGACCGTCCTGCGCTTTAAAGTCACCCGTTTCAGCGAGCCTTCAGCCGCACCTTCATCCTTGCCATGGCGTTTGCGCAAATGCGCAAGCAGTTGCATTTTTTCGTCTTCATTAATGACATCATCAGGGGCACTCGCGGATAATCCCGCTTCTTTCAGCTGCTCTAATAATCGTTCCAGAGGTATTTTTACTACCTCAGCTAATTGCCGTACCGTTTTATTACTCATTTCAACCCCCTACCTACTCGCCTGTTCCTCAGCAAACCAAGGCTCACGCGCCTTCATAATCAACTTTGCCGCCCGATCTTCATTCATTCCTGGAAAACTTAACAAATCGTCGACTGCCAATTCTGCCAAATCATCCATCGTAATAACACCCTGACTTGCCAAGTCATGAGCCAAATCCTTATCCATGCCTTCCATTTCCAGTAAATCCTGTGCCGGCAGGGCTGTTTCTATTATTTCTTCAGCGGCAATAGCACTAATCAGCAGGGCATCTTTGGCGCGGCTTCTCAGAGCATTAACGAGTTCCTCGTCAAAGCCTTCAATTTCCAGCATTTCACTGACCGGAACATAGGCAATTTCTTCAACCGTATTGAAACCCTCTTCAACCAAAGTCAATGCAATATCTTCATCGATATCCAATTGATCGACAAACATCTGCTTGATTTTGTCGGCCTCGGCTTCACTGTTTTGTTCCGCTTTAGAAGCATCGATCACATTCAGCTCCCAACCCGTTAACTGGGTTGCAAGACGTACGTTTTGCCCGCCGCGTCCGATAGCCTGAGACAAGTTATCCGAACTGACTGCCAGATCCATACTGTGCTTGTCTTCATCGACCACGATGGACTGGATTTCAGCCGGCGACATCGCGTTAATCACGAACTGCGCATCGCTTGGATTCCAAAGAATAATGTCGACGCGCTCGCCGGCCAGCTCATTTGAAACCGATTGTACTCTCGACCCTCTCATGCCGACGCAAGCGCCGACCGGGTCCAGCCTGGGATCATTGCCTTTGACCGCAATCTTGGCCCTGGAACCGGGATCGCGCGCCGCGCCCATCACTTCGATCAAACCCTCGCCCACTTCGGGCACTTCAAGACGGAACAATGCAATCAGCAATTCCGGTGCAGTCCGGCTGACGAACAGTTGAGGGCCGCGCGGTTCTGAACGCACATCCTTCAAATAACCCCTGATCCTGTCGCCAATGCGGATGGCTTCACGGGGGATCATGTCTTCTTTGGCAATATAAGCCTCTATATGCCCACCCAAATCCAGATAGACACTGCCCTTTTCAATACGTTTTACGATACCGGTAATCAGCTCACCGACGCGGCTCTTATAGGCATCAACAATTTTCTTGCGCTCGGCTTCCCTGACCTTGTGGATAATAACCTGCTTGGCAGTCTGCGCAGCGATGCGCCCGAAATCGACAGATTCGATTTCCTCTTCGACCAAATCGCCGACTTGGGCGTTTGGGTTATCAAGCTGCGCAACTTCCAGCAGTACCTGCGTTTCAGGGAATTCCACGTCGCCGTCAATTTGATTATTGGCATCAACTATTTCCCAGACTCTGTAAGTAACGTAATCGCCGGTTTTTCTGTTAATGCAGACACGAGCTTTAATTTGGTTTGCGTGACGCTTAATTGTAGCCGCTTCTAATGCTGATTCAATGGCCTGGAAAACAACTTCTTTTTCAATGTCCTTTTCATTAGAAAAAACATCCACCACCAACAAAATTTCTTTATTTGCCACTGCGTCCTCCTTTTTCAATTAAATACTCAGGGACCAAACGCGCTTTGCTCATCGCACTGAATGGAACCTCAAAAACCTGATCGCCTTCTTGAAGCGTAATGGCATCGCCCTCAACTTTTTCTATCCGGCCTGTAATCTTTCTACGGCCACTGATGGCTTGGAATAAATTTACCAACACCATACTGCCGACATACCGTTCGAACTGGCTCACTTTAAAAAAAGGCCTGTCCTCACCCGGCGAAGAAACCTCTAACTGATAGTTGCCTTGAATAGGATCTTCCACATCCATGACCCCGCTGATTTGATGACTGACTTTAGAACAGTCTTCAACCAAAATTCCGTTTTCACTATCAATATAGATTCTTAACAGACCATGTCTAGGATGCGGATTATATTCAATGCCTACGCATTCATAACCTAAACCTTCAACAATTGGCTCAATTAGATTAACCAAATGTTCAGGAGCCTGTTTCATTTTTTCCTCACTTACTTTCGCACAAAAAAAAAGAGCCGAAGGCTCTTCCATTAACAATCAACTGTGAGCTTCCAAATCACCAAAGCCCAGAAAACAAAAAACCCCAAAATGGGGTTCTCGGCTACCGCTCCCTGCGGCGCTCTAACTCCTGCATCCATGCAGTCCTATGTGGTAGCGGGGGCAGGATTTGAACCTACGACCTTCGGGTTATGAGCCCGACGAGCTACCAAGCTGCTCCACCCCGCGATTGATTTGGTGCATTATAGAGCATCCTCAATTTTTAGCAAGCTATTTATCTTTAATTGAGGCAAATATTGCCACCGAGACTTATTGAATGCCAAGCGCAGCCATTTTATCAAGCGCATATGTCTCCAAGGCGTTAATAATCTCTCCATTTCCATCACTACGCAATTCCTTTAACCTATTGAAATAATCATCGAGCAAAATGCCGGCTCCCGCCTGCCGGCCGGTTAACCGGTCGGCACAAAACTTATTCCATCTTCGCAGCTCATCGGCATTCAGCGTTTCGGGGTAATTTCGGGCGCGGTATCTAAACAACATTTCCGGCAACCGGCTATCGGTAAATTTGAATGTAGACCCGGCTAATTGCTCGGGCGGCATGAGCCTAATTTTAGCCATTAGCTTTTTATCGTTTTCAGAAAAAAAACCGCCGCTGTAAATTTCCAGGTCAGGATCGGAGTCTTGCTCGGCGTAAGCCTGGCCGCTAAACACGGCTGCCAACTTGTCAGCCAAGCCGGAAGCCGCTTTAATCTTGCCGATATGACCGTGGCATAACGCCAGATCGATTCCCAGCCGCTGCGCATCTTCAGGCCTGATAACAGACACGGGGGCTAAAACGGGGCATTTGTTGATATGCACTGTTTTTAACGGGATTCTTGCCACGCCTTCGGGCAAATCGGCCGTTGCCGTAAAGATTCTTTGTTGAATCTCTTCCACCGATAAACTAAGCATAGACTCAGGATCGACGGACAGATCATAGACAATCATACCGTTGGTATTGGTAGGATGCTTGCAAACAGGGAGCACTACCGCTAGACAGTTTTTGACGGCAGGATATTTGCCTGAAATATGCACCACCGGCTTAAAGCTGCCGAACTGAAGCAAGTTAAGCGCTTCGGTTTTAACCCGGTGTTGCAACAAGAATTGGTAGAGCTTGGGCTGGGCTTGTTTGACCAGCCTGGTGACTGCCAGAGTGGCATAGACATCCGAAAGCGCGTCATGCGCCGACTCGTGAGCTATGTTATTGGCCAAGGTGAGTTGATCCAGCCTGAAACTGGGACCGCCCTCTTCGTTAACCGGCCAGACGATGCCTTCAGGACGCAAGGCTCTGGCCGCCCTGACCACATCGATTAAATCCCAACGGGAATTGCCGTTTTGCCATTCCCTCGTATAGGGATCGTAAAAGTTACGGTAAAGGCAATTACGGGTCACCTCATCATCAAAACGAAGACTGTTGTAACCGAGAGTACAGGTATTGGGCTGAGCTAATTGCTGATGAATCAGGCGTATAAACTCGGCTTCGCAAACGCCTTTTTGTTCAGCAAGTTGCGGGGTAATCCCGGTAATTAAGCAAGCCTCCGGGTGAGGAAGGCAGTCTGCCGCCGGTTTGCAGTAAACGACTAAAGGATCGTCTACAATGTTGAAATCGAAATCGGTACGAATCCCGGCAAATTGAACGGCCCTGTCTCTTCTAGGG
>JBAQYH010000788.1:0-1983 GCA_049299935.1 Methylobacter sp.
GCATAAGCGCGATATCGTCGTTGCGCATGTCGAGCAGGCCTGCGTGGGTTTGCGGGAAACCAAAAATGAGTTTGAAGATGCGCTGGAGCGGTTTAAGACGCTGGTCTGCGTCAATGAAACGGCGCTGGACCATAAATATAACCTGCTCAACAGGCAGTACCAGTTTTGCTGTGCTAAATCCGATTCGGTCAGTAGCAGAATCAGGGCGATCGAACAGGTCAGCGAGGCGTTATTCAAGGAATGGGAAAGCGAACTCAATGAATACACGAACCGTAACTTGCGCGCCCACAGCAAGCAGCAGTTAAAGTTAGCCAGACAAAATTACGCCCGGCTTATCAAGTCTATGCAAAAGGCCGAAGCTAAAATCCAGCCGGTATTGGCGGCCTTCAAGGATCAGGTGTTGTATTTGAAGCATAACCTTAATGCCCAGGCTATCGCGGCATTAAGGCATGAATTTATTGAAATAGGCATCGATATTTCCCAGCTTATCCATGCCATGGAGCAGACGATTGCAGAGGCAAGCCAGTTCGTTGCGGTATTAACCGAGCAAAAAGCCTTGCCCAGCCGGTAAAATTAGAGCTTGTACAAAACCTCGTTAGCTTTGTCTTTAGGATCTTCTTTGAGTTTGCGGTTATCCTGATCGATTCTTTCCTTACCGAATTTGGCGATCATATCATCCCAGCTTGCGTATTTCTCATAGCCTGCAAAGCCGTTATTTTTCCGTTGCTGATAAAGTTCTTTGCCCAATGCAATGATTTCTTCAGGTTTTTTGCCGTCAACAGCGTTAAGAAAGTCGTTTTCACTTTTAATGGAGTCGCGAAGCATCCAGAAAGAGACTTCAAATTCGATGCGGGCATCGGGAGATAAACGGTTTTTTAGCGCCTTAACCGACCTGAAAGCAGTGCGGGTATTATGGCCGTTGATTTGAGAGCCTTTGCTACATGCAATTAACGATGTGCAGCAGAGAATGAGCAGAAGAACAGGTAATTTCTTCATAAAGATAACCTCAAGTTTAAATAGGGACGCATGTCATGATGTTTACATGGTTTGCGACGGTTATTATATAACGCAGGATCGCCAAACGAAGTAAAATAGTCGGTCATTATAATCCTGAGCTGGCTTTTCATGCTGGAATTTATCCAATTATTAAAACAACGTTACCAAGCGGTTTTGACGCAACAGGGCAATGAACTCGTCAAGACAAGCTATCAGCAACGGATCGATCAGCTGATATTGGCGGAAGCCTTTATCCGCAAGGGCCAGCTGATCGATGCGTCGCAGCAGCCGCTGTTGCATATGGCCGTGGTGGGCCCGACCCAGGCCGGAAAAAGTTCTCTGGCCAACGTGCTGTTAAACAGCAGTGCCGCGGGAGTCAGTCCGTTGGCGGGTTACACCATTCATCCGCAGGGTTTTTGCAACGGCGTCAGCGCCCAGGACTGCAACGGCCTGCAACGGTATTTCGGCCGCTTCCAGCAATTGCAGCAAGCCCAGCTCAGCAAAGACCGGCACGATTGCTATTCGCTGACCGAAAACACCACCGATTCAGGGCTCCTGCCGCATGGCGTTTTGTGGGACACGCCCGATTTCGATTCGATAGACTCGGCCACTTACCGGGAAGGCGTGATCAGGGCGATTGCACTGGCGGATATGGTGATCCTGGTGGTCAGCAAGGAAAAATATGCCGACCAGTCGGTCTGGGACATCATGGCCGCAGTTGAAGAACTGCATCAGCCGACCATTATTTGCCTGAATAAACTGGTTGAAGGTTCCGAGTCGGTCATTATCCAGTCGTTAAAGGAAAAGTGGCGGCAAGCCAGAATCGATGAGTTTCCCGAGGTCGTTTCGCTGTATTATCAAAAACCCGGGGGACTGCCTGTCTGGCCTGAGTCCCGGCGACAGTTGCTCAATCAGCTGGCGAATAAAGTCAGGCATGACAAACATGCGCGTTTTGAGCAGGAGTTATTGAGAAGACATTGGCAGACC
>JBAQYH010000789.1:0-2201 GCA_049299935.1 Methylobacter sp.
GCGCTTAAGAATGTCGGTAGAATCTCCGCAATAGTCCACGGCTGGCGACCGAACTCGGCCACAAACCAACCCAATTCGGAGGCAATCCAGGGTAAAGGCATCATATAAAGACTTAAACGTAGCAACCACTCTTGTCTGCATTTACGAACCGAGCTGGCGATCACCGCAAAAATAAATATCGCCAACATGATAAAGCCGCAAGCGACCATGATACGGAAGGTCCAGAATAAAGGCACGACTCTGGGGATCGAATATTGCGCGGCCAGTTCTATTTGCTGATCGGTCGCATCGACCACGTTTTCGGTATAGCGTTTGAGCAATAGGCCGTAACCCAGGTCCTGCTTGTAATGGTCAAACTCGGCACGGACAATCGGATCCTTGCTGCCCCCTCTTAACGTTTGCAACAATGAATAGGCCTTCATACCGTCACGAATGCGCAAGCGATTTTTTTCCAGAATTTCCGAGATACCGGTAATCGGTTCATCGAAAGAACGCGTACCGATCAAACCTAATACCCAGGGGATTTTTATTGCGTAATGCGTTTCCATGGCTTCCTGGTCCGGTATGCCGATGACGGTAAATGCGGCGGGCGGTTCTACGGTGTGCCACTCGGCTTCGATAGCGGCCAGTTTGGCTTTTTGCACCTCGCCGTCGGTATAGCCGCTTTCATCGCCCAACACGATGACTGACAGGATCGCAGCCAAGCCGAATCCTGCGGCGATGGTATAAGAGCGTTGTGCAAAAGCCGCGTCACGGCCTTTCAGCATGTAATAAGCGCTGATGCCCAGCACGAAAACAGAGGCTGTGGTGTAACCTGCGGCAACGGTATGGACGAATTTAACCTGGGCGGCCGGGTTAAATAACAAATCGGCAAAGCTGGAAATTTCCATACGCATGGTTTCGTAATTAAACTCCGCTCCGACCGGATTTTGCATCCAACCGTTGGCGACCAGAATCCATAAAGCGGATAAGTTGGTTCCCAATGCAACCAGCCAAGTCACCAGCAGATGCTGGCCTTTGCCTAGCTTGTCCCAGCCGAAGAAAAACAGGCCGACAAACGTGGATTCCAGAAAAAACGCCATCAAGCCTTCAATGGCAAGCGGCGCACCGAAAATATCGCCGACATAATGCGAGAAATATGACCAGTTCATGCCGAATTGAAATTCCATGGTCAGGCCGGTGGTCACGCCCAGTGCGAAATTGATGCCGAACAGTTTCCCCCAGAACTGGGTCATATCCTTGTAGATTTCCTTGCCGGTCATCACATAGGTCGATTCCATAATCGCCAGCAAGAACGATAAACCCAATGTCAACGGAACGAATAGAAAATGGTATAGCGAAGTTGCTGCAAACTGCCAGCGAGATAAATCAACCACGGCCTCTGAAATCATAAATTTCTCCTATCGGTTGCAGTCCTGTAGACCAGGACTTGAGATAAACGGTATTGGATACAACGCAAACCAATACCTTAATTGATTAAAACAAATTACGTTTATGGAAACAACTCTTGTCTTGACTCTAACAATTAGACTTGGATGCTAAGATAGAATTGTGTTACTGTCTATTAATATTCACTAATATAGCAATTTGTTTTTAAGTCTCTCGGTACTATAGCCTGAGGTGGTTACGGTTTAATGACTTTTCTTTTTCTCGGGGTCAGTATATCTACCGATTCACTTTAATGAGTTTTCCAATTAACCTTGGGGAAATTAAATAGCGGCACGTAAAAATAATTATTAATGAGGAGAATATCATGGCTCGAATTGTAATTTTAGGTGCAGGCATTGGCGGCGTGCCAATGGCTTACGAAATGAAAGAAACGGTAGGGAAAAATCATGATGTCATCGTGATTTCCGATACGCCTACTTTTCATTTTGTTCCGTCAAATCCCTGGGTTCCGCCAAAATGGCGAACGCCGGAAGAGTTGAAGATTGAACTGGCCCCAATTTTTAAAAAGAAGGGCATAGAATTTATTCAAAAAGCGGCGTTCAAAGTCGATCCGGTCAATAATCAGGTCCAACTGGAAGATGGCTCAACCGTTGCTTACGACTTCCTGATAATTGCCACAGGGCCGCGTCTGGCTTTCGATGAAGTTCCCGGTTTAGGGCCGGAGGGTTATACCTCCTCAGTTTGCCATGTCGATCATGCGGCGGTTGCTGTAAAAGATTGGGAAAAGTTTATGGAAAACCCCGGCCCGATTG
>JBAQYH010000790.1:0-6327 GCA_049299935.1 Methylobacter sp.
CGCATGACCAACACCTATATGTTGCCGGGCCAGCATGATCCCGAAGAAATTATCAGATCGGTAAAAAACGGTTTGTACGCCAAAAACTTCGGCGGCGGGCAGGTTGATATTACCTCGGGCAAGTTTGTATTTTCCGCCAGCGAAGCCTACCTGATCGAAAACGGCAAAATAACCCGCGCCGTCAAGGGCGCGACGCTGATCGGCAACGGCCCGGATGTGTTAACCAAGGTATCGATGGTCGGCACCGACCTGGAGCTGGACAGCGGCGTCGGCACCTGCGGCAAGGACGGGCAAAGCGTGCCGGTCGGCGTCGGCCAGCCAACGTTGAAGATTGACGGGTTGACGGTTGGCGGGACCAGCGTTTAGGTGAAATTCACCCAGTTATGTAGGGTGCGCATTGCGCACCATTTTTCTACGCAGAATTAGAGAACACAGTGCAAAATCACGAACAAATCAACCGCTTAAAAAACACCGTCCAGGGCATCCTGGACGAGGCCGTAAAACAGGGCGCCAGCGCCGCGGAAGCGGGCCTGAGCCAGGAAAACGGTTTGTCCGTATCTGTGCGTCTGGGCGATGTCGAAACCATCGAGCATCATTGCGACCAGGGGCTGGGCGTGACGGTCTATTTCGGCCAGCGCAAAGGCTCCGCCAGCACCACGGATTTATCGCCCGCTTCGATCAAGGAAACGGTCAGCGCGGCATGCAGCATTGCCCGTTATACCAGCGAAGACGAGTATGCCGGGCTGCCGGAAAAGGAGTTGCTGGCTACCGAGTTTCCCGATCTTGACCTCAACCACCCGTGGGATATTGGCGTCGATGGGGCCATTGCGCTGGCGATTGCCTGCGAAGACGCGGCGCGCTCTTATCATGAAGAAATCAGCAATTCCGAAGGCGCTTCGGTCGATACGCACCAGGGCGTCCGGGTGATGGGCAATACGCTGGGTTTTCTTCAGGGCTATGCCTCAACCCGTCATTCCTTGAGCTGTTCGGTATTGGCGCAGCGCGGCGACAGCATGCAGCGCGATTACTGGTACACCGTGGCAAGAAATGCGCGCGATTTGGAATCTGCCGTCAGCGTCGGCAACAAAGCGGCCGAGCGGACGATCCGCCGTTTGGAGGCCCGCAGCCTAAGCACGCGGCAGTGTCCGGTGCTGTATTGCGCGGAAACCGCTTCCGGTTTGCTCGGTTCGTTTATCGGCGCAATCAGCGGCGGCAATCTGTACCGCAAATCGTCATTTTTGCTGGACGCCTTGGATACCCAAGTCTTCCCCGAGTTTGTCCGCATCCACGAGCAGCCGTATTTGAAAGGCGCTTTGGGTAGTTGTGCGTATGACGGTGAGGGGGTTGCTCCTCAAACACGCGATATCGTCAGCGACGGTATTTTGCGCGGTTATGTGTTGAGCACCTATTCCGCCCGCAAGCTGGGGCTGCACAGCACCGGCAATGCCGGCGGCGTACATAACTTAACGATCGATCCGGGCAAGCTGGATTATCCGGGCATGTTAAAAAAGCTGAATACCGGTTTGCTGGTCACCGAACTGATGGGGCAAGGGGTCAATATGGTGACCGGCGATTATTCGCTCGGTGCAGCCGGGTTCTGGGTCGAAAACGGTGTAATCCAATATCCGGTCGAGGAAATCACCATTGCCGGCAATCTGAAAGACATGCTTAAAAACATCGTTGCCGTGGGTAATGATGTCGATTATCGCGGTAATATCCGTACCGGTTCGATATTGGTTGAGCGGATGTCGATTGCCGGGGAATAAGGCCGTTGTTATGATGTCTCGTATTGAATAGTCATTTGATAGCAGAGGTAGGATCATGCCAGAAAATTTACCTTTGATCAGCGAGGAAGATTACCTGGCAGGCGAATTAACCAGTGAAATCAAGCACGAATATATTGAAGGTTATGTTTATGCGATGGCAGGCGCCAGCCGGAACCATGAAAGGATTGCGGGTAATGTTTTTGGCGAGCTAAGTAACTTTTTGAAAAGCAAGCCGAGCGAGCCGTTCCGCTCCGGCCTGAAAATCAAAGCCGGCAGCCGGTTTTTCTACCCTGATGTGATGGTCGTCTGCGATGAACAGAGCCGGCACGATTATTACACCGATTCGCCGGTGATTGTTGTCGAAGTTTTGTCTAAGGCTTCACGGCGTGTCGATGAAACAACCAAGCGCATCGCCTATCAGAGTATCCCCAGCCTGAAAGAATACGTTTTAATCGAACAGGACTTTGTCGATGTCGAAGTCTGCCGAAAAAGCGAAGGCTGGGTTTCCAATCATTATTTCATGGGCGACAGTGTGCAGTTTGACGCGATTGGCTTGACGCTGACCGTAGAAGAAATCTACGCCCGCGTCGACAATGACGAGGTTCGATCCTATCTCCAGGAGCAGCTGGCGCAGATCTAAAGGCTCTGTACAATGTCGGCTATCAGCTGCGGTCCGCGGTAAATAAGGCCGCTGTATATCTGCACCAGACTCGCACCGACCGCTAATTTTTCTTTTGCATCGTCCGCAGTTAAAATCCCGCCTGCCGCAATAATCGGAATCCTGCCGTTCAATTCCGCGGCCAATCCCCGCACGACCAGCGTAGACTTTGCCTTGACCGGTGCGCCGCTTAAGCCTCCTGCCTCATCGGCAAGCGGGTGATTCGCAATCATGTCGCGGGCAATCGTGGTGTTGGTCGCAATCACGCCGTCGATTTCAAATTCCAGCAACAGCCTGGCGATATGCGCTATTTCATCGGCGGTCAGATCGGGCGCTATTTTCAGGGCCAACGGCACGTATTTGCCGTGTTGTCGTTGCAGTTTCAGTTGCTCCTCTTTCAGCGCGGAAATCAGGCCTTTGATTTCATCGCCCTGCTGTAACTGGCGCAGGTTCTTGGTGTTCGGCGAAGAAATGTTAATGGTGATGTAGCCGGCTGAGGTGTAAGCCTTGCGCAAACCGATCAAATAATCGTCCGCCGCATTTGCAATCGGCGTATCGAAGTTCTTGCCGATATTAATACCCAGAATGCCGGAGTAACGGCTTTGCTTTACCTGAGCCAGCAGATGGTCTATGCCCAGATTGTTAAAGCCCATGCGGTTGATAATCGCCTGATGCTCGGGCAGCCTGAACAAGCGCGGTTTCGGGTTGCCCGGTTGCGGGCGCGGCGTCACCGTACCGATTTCTACAAAGCCGAAACCCAATGCGGTCAGCGCGTCAATATAATCGCCGTTTTTATCCAGGCCGGCGGCAAGGCCGACCGGGTTTTTAAAGTCCAGTCCCATGACGGTGACGGGTTTGCGGTCAATTTCCGGGTAGATCAGTTTTGATAAGCCTGAAACATAGGCCGCATCCAGCAGTTTAAGCGTTACTTCGTGAGCGGTTTCAGGATCCAGTGAAAATAACAGGGGGCGCAGTAATGGATAAAGGTTCATTTATATCAGTGTTCGCTGGTTAGTTTATAAGGTTCCGGCTCTACCGCTGTGGGGCGCTCCAAAACAAGATCGGCCATCAGTTGCGCCGATGCAGGCCCCATCGCGAGGCCGTTCCTGAAATGACCGGCATTGATAAATAAATTGCCGATTTCGGGGTGTCTGTCGATATACGGTATGCCGTGCTCGGTTCCCGGCCTTAATCCCGCCCAGTGTTTAAAGACGGGGAAATTTTTAAGGGGCGGCAGCAAATTTACGGCAAAGGCATGCAGCCGGTCCCGGGCTTCTGTCGAGGTTGTTTTGTTGAAATCATCCTGTTCTACCGTGCTGCCCGCCAATATTTTGCCGTCGCGTCGCGGAATCAGGTATTGATCGCCGTCCAGCACCATGTAGCTCAGCGTTTCCGGCTGTGCGTCAAATAACAGCATTTGTCCTTTTACCGGCGCGATTTTCGGTGCATCGCCGATAGCGGCAGGGAACAGATGCCGAAACAGCTGCCCCGTCCAGGCTCCCGCAGCAATAATCAACTGATTGACGGAAAACTGACCGGACGTGGTATTAATCGCCGTAATGCGATTCTTATGGAGGGAAACATCGGTCAATTCGCAGTGCTCTATCAGGGTGGCGCCTTTATTAATCAGGTCTTGTTTTAATGATTTAACCAGACGGGGATTGCGCGCTTGGGCAATCTCCGGCAGCCAAAGCGGCTGGTCGGGGATTGTGTTCAGCATGTTAAAGAAATCTGCACCGGCGGGCCGATAGACAATATCGTTAGCGTCGCACCAGTTAACCGCCGCAGTAATATCGGGATTTTTAACGATCAGCAAGCCGCAAGGATTCCATTCCGGATCTATCAGGGTTTCGGTAGTCAGTTGCGAGGCCAAAGCCGGATAAAGCTTAAGGCTTTGTATGACCAGCCGGCTAATCGCATCGGGCTGTCTCCACGGATAAAGCGGCAGCAAAATACCGCCGCCAGCCCAGGATGATTCCCGGCCCAGTTCATTTCGTTCAATAATTGTGACGGTAGCGCCGGCTTTAATAAGCTCGCGGGCCGTTAACAGGCCGATAATTCCGCCGCCAATGATGGTGATATCCGGGGTTGTAGTCATTTGTGTTGGTAAAGATCAGGGCAAAAAATAAATATTCTCGTTGTTCGGCGGAGCTAAAGAATGAAAGCTAAATAACTTGAATAAACGATAGATTGTAGTCATTACAGGGAGCCATAAAGGACAACCGTTCGGCTATTGTACAAATGAATGCGTTTTTTACTTCCATCTTGCTGCACAGCAAGACTCTCTACGAAAAGCTTAACCTTAAACCGCACTGCGGTAAGTTGAAGCTCATTTTTTTATTTAGAGAATACCACATTTGTAATTATCATTTTTCTGCGCCGATTCGGCAAACATCAAATGTCGAGGTTGATCTCGCGTTTATTTTACCGTGAAGAGCGCGAAGAATCTGAATTGTGGCTTGGATGTGCAGGCTGGATAATTTGTTGTTTTTTGCATACAACTCAATATTCCAGACTAGTTTAGTCTGTTACTTATTGATAAATAAGGATTAATTAATATTAAAAAAATGGCGTTAAAACTTGTAGGGAATTGCTTTAGCTGCTACTATTGTTCCCGGAAGATAGGCTTTGTTGTATGAAAGCAAATTTTTGTAAAATAACAACCTCATGAGGGGGATAAATGATCAATAAAACTAAACTAGCGCTGGGCATTGCGGCAGCAACATTAACAATGGCCGGTGCATTGGTTTCTCCACAAGCTATGGCGCACTCAAAAGCAGAGCGCGTTGCAGACGCGGCAAACAATAAAGTAAATGCAATGGAAGCTCAGCTTCAAGCCATGCAGGCTGAGTTAAGCAGCTTAAGAGCGGCAGCAAACCGTCCTAGCTCTAACGCAGATGCCGCCAAGGTTCAGGAACTGGATCAGTGGATGAACTCGGTTAAATCGGCTCCAAAAGAAAGCAAAAAAAGCAAAGACAATATGGTGTTCTTCCGTGGCGGTTATGGTCATGCTAATGATAAAAGAGGCGGCACGTTGGATCCTACGACACTTGGAACTGCCGGGGACAGAAACGGTTTGTTACATGGCGCGATAGACGATAGGGATGCGTGGTATTTCGGTGCCGGTTTTGATTTTAGCCTGAACGATAATCTGTTTGGCATGATGGACAAAACAGAAGTATTGGCTGAGTTATTGGTTGATTATAGACAGCTTGGCGAAAGAAAACTCAATGGTATAACAGAGCCAGTGGCGGGTGTAACCGTTGCGACAAATACCCAAACTGCAACCGTCAATCAGTTGACTGTAGCGGCTTCTCCAAAAATAAAATTCATGAAAGGCAGTGCATTCAGGCCTTGGTTAATTCCTGTAGGTTTCGAAATCAATGTCATCAGCCCTCCATCTGATGCTATTACTGTGTTAAATCCAGGTATGCAGTTCGGCGCCGGTGCTGACTACAAAATCTGGAAAGATCTTTATGTGGGTGCTGATGCCCGTTATCACTATTCTGCTGATAATGTTGACGGTGTTAGAACTGACGGCGTTACTGCCGGCGGTTACCTCGGTATCGGTTTCTAAGCTAAGCGCTTAAAAATAAATCCGATAAAGGGAGGGGCTTAACCCCCTCCCTTTTTTTATGCCTGAAGAATTGAAAAGAGAGATTGATTTCGTATTGATACAAACCTTTATCTTTACATTTTGCATTGCAAAGCCTTATTATGATTCCTAATTTGGTACCATAAAAAGACAGAGAGTATGGTTATGAGCATTTTGCAGGATATTCGACCTGTGAGTTATTTAAAATCCAGGTCTGCTGATATTTTAAAGCAGGTTAATGAGACGCATAGGCCCATTATTATTACGCAGAATGGAGAACCCAAAGCGGTGTTGCAAGACCCAGAAAG
>JBAQYH010000791.1:0-4190 GCA_049299935.1 Methylobacter sp.
TCCTACTCAGTACCATTACGTCATAACACTGAATAGTTACAAATTTGACCAACAAAACGGTGACCATTATTTATCGATGACTTATAAGCAGAGCATTACTCCCGAAGTCATCATTAGGGCAATGTAACTCATTGAATAGTGATTACTAAAGAGGTCCCCAGAAAAGGAGGCTAGTTAGCTTGTTAATAAACAGCATATCTACATTATTCTCATGGGGTCTTGTGCTTTCCATGGGGGCGATTCTTATCAATGGAACCGGATACAGCCCGGCGGTCCGGGCTGCGCCGACCGCGCCGGAGCTGAAAATAGTCCGCACCCTGGAGACCAACGACGTATTCGGCGAGGCGTTTTTTAGGGCAGGCAAGCCCGATCTTTCCGGAGTTGGCTTCCCGCCCGGCGCGCATACCTTGCTGCTGCTTAATCGCGCGGCAGGCCATGCAGGTCTCGCCCTTACCTCGCCGCCCAAAAACGGCAACGGCGAAATGGCTCGCACCCTGCTGGAAATTGCCGATCCCATTAACATTGCTTTCGATAGCGTCTCCCGTGGAGCCAAAGGCTACGGTTCGGCCCGGCTATTTATATTGGACGCTAAGCCCGGTGAGCTGATCACCGTCCCGGCAGGACCGCGGGATACCATGGAACCTGCCAAAATCAAGCGCTTCGACGCCCGTGGCTTTGGGATCGTTAATCCCCAAGGCATGACGGTGGACCCGGCGACAGGGCGGCTGTTTGTCTTGGAACAGGGCGCGAGCCCGCCGCACCTGGTCATCATCCAACCCAAACCGGGACATCAGTTTGCGCAAGCAGAAACGTCTCAAATCGCCCTGCCCAGTGGAATGGGGAATCTGCGCGGCATCGCATTCAATCCTGCCGACGGCCATCTCTACCTGTTGAGCACTGAACAGCAAAAGCTATACAAAGTTAATCCGGGGGGAAAACCGGTTGCCTACCTAGGCATCCCGGGCCCTCAAATAGGCGCAGCGCTGGGGCTTGTTTTTGCGCCGAGTCTGGACCTGACCGATCAACCGTCGATCTTCCATCTTTACCTGGTGACTGAGCGCAGGCCTGCGGGTGAAACCACCGAGTGGGCATTGCCGGAGACGTTTTAGGATGATCATAAAAGTCGATGCAAAAAACAAAAAAAACCGTACTTTCCCTTAAGGAGGATGCCCATGACTGCAAACAAAACTCTATTGGCGCTAACCGCCCTCGGCTCTATCCTGCTTACGTCCGGCCAGCGCCCGGCGCTGGCTGCTGACTTGGTGACCGGCACCCCGGTACAAACGATTCACAGCAAATTCGGCGACCCGCAGATCGACCCGGCCACCAATCCCTACTGGTTCAAAAACGATCCCATTAATTACGACAGCCCGGACGGTTCGGATATAGTCTATTTGGGTACTAATCCTTCTACGGCGCCCACTGCGGGCGTATCTTACAGAAATACGCTGCTGCTGTGCGATGGCGAAGTGGACGAAATGACCGAGGCATTATGGGCGAAACAGTCCAGCCCCTCAGGATTCTCCGGGTTCAACCTGTTTGAAATGAGCATGACAGGCACCCTGCTTAATACATTTTCCACCACGAATTCGACTCGAACCGGCTGGTCGAATGAGCCGGTGGGCTGCTCTTTCAATCCGCATAACGGCCACCTGTTCATTTCCGACGACGATCAGCGCCTGGTCTTCGAGATTAACCCAGGGTCGGATGGGGAACTCTTTACCGCCGACGACAGCCGCACCTCGTTTTCCACCAGCGCGTTCAAAAATAACGATCCGGAAGGCCTCGCTTACAACCCCGTGGACGGAGCTCTCTATATCGTCAATGGGGCGGACTCGGAAATCCACAAGCTCACCCCGGGCGCCAATGGACGTTTTGACGGCATACCGCCAGTGGGGGACGACGTCGAGACCCATTTCGATACTTTGAGCAAAGGGGTAGAGGACCCTGAAGGCATCGCATTCGATGCGGATAACCGTCTTTACGTCGTCGGCAAGCCGCAGACGCGAATGGCCCACATCTACACCAGCGGCCCCCTCATTCGAACGGTGGATATTTCAGCTTTCAACTTTCCGGCCGGCCCCAGGAAGCCGGCCGGGCTGGCCGTAGGGCCGAGCGGCACCGTTTTTATCTCCGCCCGGAACGCGGACAACAATGTCGACCCGAACGAAAACGACGGCACGGTCCATGAAGTTTCCGTGCCGGATCTGGGCGCCCCTCCCCCGGCGGTAGCGGCGGGGCCGGACCTGACCGTTTTCATGCCTAACAGCGCCCAGTTGAACGGCGCTGCGGTCAATACGGGAAGTACAACCTGGAGTCAGTTCAGCGGGCCGGGGACGGTGACTTTTGGGGCTCCCACTCAGGCTGTCACCACGGCAAATTTCAACGAGGAGGGGCTCTACGTGCTGCGCCTGTCGGACAACAGTAGTACAGCCTACGACGAGGCGACTATCCAGGTGCGCCGGCCTTCCGCCGGCTTCGGCACCATTTACGTTTCGCCGCGCCTGAGCACCAAGGTGCCCGTCAATCCCGATGATCCCAACAGCGCCAAATTGTCCGTCGCCAATGAGGACATCATTGCTTACGACACCGTCACCCGTACCTGGTCAACAGTTTTCGAAGGCAAAGATGTGGGCCTAGGTGATACCGGTGTCAATGTGGATGGCTTTAAAGTCATGGCGGATGGCAGCATCCTGCTTAGCCTGGATGTCCCCGTCACGCTGCCCATCACAGACCCCAGCATGGGTACCGTTGTCAGCACCGTCATCGACGATTCCGATATCGTGCGCTTCGTCCCCACCTCGCTGGGTGACATTACCGCCGGCAGCTTCCAGTGGTTCTTCGATGGCTCGGATGTGGGCTTGGATACCGATAGCGAGGACATCGATGCGATCGGGTTTCTGCCGAGCGGAAAGCTGGTCGTCAGCTTGACCGGCAGCGGCTCCGTTCCCGGCGTTTCCACCGCCCAGGACGAAGACCTGATTGCTTTTACCGCCAGCGACTTGGGTGCGGATACGGTCGGTACCTGGAACATGCATTTCGACGGCTCCGATGTGGGGCTTAGCGATGGCGGCGATAGCGAGGACGTCATGGGCGCCTGGATTGACAGCAACAATGCCGCCAACTCAGACAGCAGCAACATTTACCTGTCCACCAAGGGCGACTTCTCCGTCCCAGGCGCAACCGGCGACGGCGCCGATATTTTCAAGTGCTCCCCGAGTTCGATCGGCACGACGACTGCGTGCAGTTATGTCTTCAATTGGGATGGCGGCGGCAATGGAATAGCGGTCGGGGCGGTACTGGACGGTATTGATCTGGTGCCTTCTCAACCGGATAGCGACACGACTTCGCCCACCGTGAGCCTAACGGCCCCGGCCGCCAATGCCACCGTTTCCGGCACCGTCACTGTTTCGGCCGATGCCGCGGACAATGTCGGCGTGGCGGGCGTGCAGTTCCAGATTGACGGCAACCCGCTGGGCGCCGAGATTACCGGTTCCGGTCCGTATGAGCTTGCCTGGGACACCTCCGTCTCGGGCGTATATAGCTTGACGGCTGTAGCGCGGGACGCCGCCGGGAATACGGCCACCTCCGGCAGCATTACAATAACCGTGGATAACGCTCCGCCGCCTGACACCCTCCCTCCCAGCGTAAGCCTGACGGCTCCGGCCGCCGGCGCCACCATTTCCGGCATCGTCACCATCTCGGTCGATGCCGCCGACAATGTCGGCGTGGCGGGCGTGCAATTCCAGCTCGACGGCAACCCTCTGGGCGCCGAGATTACAGGTGCCGGTCCGTATAGCTTTGCCTGGGACACCGACACAACCACCGGTGGACATAGCCTGACCGCCGTGGCCAGGGACGCCGCCGGAAATACGGCCACCTCCGGCAGCATTACCGTGTCAGTGGACAAAGGGGTTCCGGCTGACACCACTCTCCCCAGCGTAACGTTGACGGCTCCGGCCGCCGGTGCCAGCGTTTCCGGCACCGTCACCGTCTCGGCCGATGCGACCGACAATGTCGGCGTGGCGGGCGTGCAGTTCCAGCTCGACGGCAACCCGCTGGGCGCCGAGATTACCGGTGCCGGTCCGTACAGCTTTGCCTGGGACACCGCCTCCGCAGTCCCCGGCGGACATAACCTGACCGCCGTGGCGCGGGACGCCGCCGGGAATACGGCCACCTCCGGCAGCATT
>JBAQYH010000792.1:0-1963 GCA_049299935.1 Methylobacter sp.
GCCCAACATCAACATGCGCGACCCGGCGCTGTACCGGATTCGCCGCGTGCATCACCAACGCACCGGCAACGACTGGTGCATCTACCCGATGTACGATTACACCCACTGCATTTCCGACGCGCTGGAAGGCATCACCCATTCGCTGTGTACGCTGGAGTTTGAGGACCATCGCCCGCTTTACGACTGGGTGCTGGATCAAGTCAAAACCCCCAGCCATCCGCAGCAAATCGAATTCGCCCGCTTGCAGCTGGAATACACCATCGTCAGCAAGCGCAAACTGAACCAGTTGGTAACCGAAAAACACGTGGGCGGCTGGGACGACCCGCGCATGCCGACCATCGCAGGACTCCGCCGCGCCGGTTTCACGCCTAAGTCGATACGCGATTTTTGCGAGCGCATCGGCCTGACCAAACAAAACTCATGGATCGAAATGGGTGTGCTGGAATACTGCATCCGCGAAGACTTAAACGAAAATGCGCTCAGGGCCATGGCGGTTTTACAGCCGCTGCGCGTGGTCATCGACAATTATCCTGAAGACCAAACCGAACAGCTGGAAGTCAGCAACCATCCGCAAAAACCTGAACTGGGCAAACGCATCGTGCCTTTCTCCAAAGTGATTTTGATCGAACGGGATGACTTTGCCGAAGTGCCGCCGCCGAAATTCAAGCGCTTGGTAGAAGGCGGCGAAGTCCGTTTGCGCGGTTCTTACGTGATCCAGTGCAACGAAATCATCAAGGATGCCGACGGCAACATCACCGAACTGCGGTGCAGCTACGATCCCGACACGCTGGGCAAAAACCCCGAAGGCCGCAAAGTCAAAGGCGTGATCCACTGGGTTTCCGAGCCGCACTCGAAACCGGCGGAATTGCGCTTGTACAACCGATTATTCACTGTACCTGCTCCGGACAATGAAGAAAACTTTCTGGACGTCATAAACCCGGATTCATTGGAAGTCCTGACCGATTGCCGAGTGGAAGCCAGCTTGGCTAACCCGCAACCGGAAAGCCGCTACCAATTCGAACGGACCGGTTATTTTTGCTTCGATGCGATAGACAGCGTTGATGGCAAACTGGTGTTTAACCGTACTGTTACCTTGCGGGATAATTGGGAAAAAGATTGATAAAATATGGCATATTATTTTGACTAAATTATTTTATCCACATTACTTAGCGTAGGGCGTCCGTGCGCGCCAACGAGGAACAAAAAAGGCGCACACGGCACGCCCTACCCGGCTAACATTTTTTATTTTAAACTTAACTGCGAAATCACTATGAACCAACAAGACAGCATCAAACTTGTAGAGCAATACTATGCCGCATTCAACGGCGGCGACATGGAAACTTTCCTTAACCTGCTGACCGACGACGTCATCCACGACATCAACCAAGGCAGACGCGAAATCGGCAAGGAAGCATTCACCCAGTTCATGGCCTGCATGAACAACAATTACAAAGAACAGCTTGTCGATATGGTCATCATGGCGACAGCTGACGGCAAACGAGCGGCTGCCGAATTTGTCGTTTTGGGCGAATACATTAAAACCGATGAAGGATTGCCTACCGCACAAGGGCAAAAATACCGCCTACCTGCCGGCGCTTTTTTTGAAATCCGCGACAACAAGGTGGCCCGCATTACCAACTATTACAACCTGCAAGACTGGATTGCCCAAGTTAGCGAATAGTTAGCTATAACTATTTTTTGCACCATTCCCACGCTCCGGAGACTGTGAAAGTATTATCCCAATCGGTTTAAAAAGCCTATTCACCACGAAGACACGAAGAACATGAAGTTTTCAACACATTGAATCAAAATAATGATTTCTTCGTGCTCTTCGTGGTTATTTTTTATAAAAAACGAATGCTTTCACTCTCTCCGGTGTGGGAATGATAAATCCGTTCCAGCCAGATTTTGCCAAAATCCAAACACACATTTTTTTCTGGACACACTTTTTTCAGACATTGAT
>JBAQYH010000793.1:0-4764 GCA_049299935.1 Methylobacter sp.
ACTTAAAGGCTAGCCCATGCTCTGGTTAAAAGCGTTACACCTGATTTTTATGGTCACCTGGTTCGCCGGTCTGTTTTACCTGCCCCGTCTGTATGTTTATCACGCGATGAGCTCTGACGAGATCAGCAATGAGCGCTTTAAGGTGATGGAGCGCAAGCTATTCTTCGGCATTATGACGCCCGGCATGATTGCAACCTTGCTATTCGGCATCTGGATGTTGGTTGCTTACGACTGGGCTGTTTATGCGAATGCCGGTTGGCTGCACGCAAAACTGGCGCTGCTGGCGCTGACGCTGGTTTATCACTATTTCTGCTATCTGTGGCTGCTTGACTTTAAACATGACCACAACCGGCGCAGCCATGTGTTTTATCGCTGGATGAATGAAGTGCCGGTCTTGTTTCTGGTCGGTATCGTCATTCTGGCGGTTGTTAAGCCGTTTTGATGCGATAAATCATTTATAATGTAGCATCCGTATTTTAGAAAACATGCTATTTCCAACAGTTGCTGAAAATCATTTTACCAATGGAGTTTAAGCCATGATGACATTAGAACTCGACGATGAAACAGCTCACTTGCTCGATCAGTTAACTCAGCGAGAACATTTAGACCCAGCAGAATTGGTCAAGCAAGCCCTCGCCGATTATCTTGGTACCCTGCAAATCACTCATGCAGGAAAGAATGAACTTATGTCCGACATCATCGCTACACTCCCCAGTTTGCCCACGTTTACAGGCGACCCGTTAGCGATCCAAAAGGCGTTACGCGATGAATGGGATTAGCTATTTACTCGATACCAATATCATTATTGGTATGTACCAAAAAAGCGTAGAGGTCATAGCACTTATGCAAGCTAAACAAATTAACATTAGCCAATGCGCGTTTAGCGGCATCACTCGCATGGAACTGCTCAGTTTTCCGGGCATAACCGAAAACGAAGAACAAGCGATTGAAAGTCTATTGGATAGAATGACTCATTTGAGCGTTTCCCCTATCATTGAAGATCTGACTATTCAATTTAGACGTCAGCATCAAACAAAACTGCCCGATGCGATTATTGCTTCAACAGCAAAAGCCCATGCCATTGAGTTGCTAACGCTCGACAAGAAATTATCTTCAAAGCTATAAACCTCGCATAAAGCAGATTTAGCAAAAGACTTTGAAAAACTAAAAAACACTCATTTTTTAAAGTACTCAATATTTTAGAGAAATATGAATCTATCTGACTTCACCCACAACGCCTATATAGACGGACTCTCAGGCGGCTTATTGATCGGCATTGCCGCTGCAATGTTTGTGTTACTGAATGGCCGGATTGCCGGCATCAGCGGGATTTTGGCCGGCCTGCTTCAAGCCGGCAAAGGAGACAAAATCTGGCGGGTGCTGTTCCTGCTCGGGATGGCAGCTGCGCCTTACGTTTATCAAATGGCCTCCAGTCTGCCGCCGGTGACTATCGAAGCGGGAACAGTTCAATTAATCATTGCCGGTCTACTGGTGGGTCTGGGCACCAGCTATGCGTCTGGATGCACCAGCGGTCATGGCGTCTGCGGCATTTCCCGCGGGTCGGTCCGGTCGATTGCAGCAACGCTGTCTTTCATGATGGCGGGTTTTATCACCGTCTATCTGACTCGCCACTTGATAGGACTCTAACGATGTTGAATGTTAATGCTTTTCTCGTTGGACTGCTGTTTGGCCTGGGCTTGATCGTCTCCGGCATGACCGATCCAGCTAAGGTTATTGGCTTTCTGGATTTGGCCGGTGCATGGGATCCGTCTCTCGCGTTCGTCATGGGAGGTGCCATTTTGGTTGGTGCCGGAGCGTTTACTCTCGCTAAAAAACGTCAGCGTAGTTTGCTTGGAGCACCTATGCAGTTGTCCTCTGCAACCGAGCTGGATAAAGGTTTGCTAATCGGCAGCCTGGTTTTTGGAATCGGCTGGGGACTTTCTGGATTTTGCCCAGGGCCTGCTGTAGTAAGCGCAGCCGCCGGACAACCCAAAGCATGGATCTTTGTTGTCTCGATGCTTGCGGGTATGGCTTTGTATAATATGGTTGAGCGGCGCGGGAAAGATTGATTGATTCACCACGAAGACACGAAGACACGAAGAGCACGAAGTTTATGTTTCTCTTCGTGTCCTTCGTGTCTTCGTGGTGAAAAATTCTTGTCAGCTCACTCTTCTTTGTTAATCAAAAAATAAACCACCGGAATCACCAGCAGCGAAAACAAGGTCGACGCAAAGATTCCAAAGATAAAGCTCCATGCCAGCCCTGAAAATATCGGATCGAAAATAATCACAAACGCACCGAACATCGCCGCTCCGGCGGTCAGGAATATCGGTCGCAAGCGTATCGCACCTGCTTCAATCAAGGCTTCCGCCAGCGTCACATCGCCGCGGACTCGAATGCGTTCGATAAAATCGATCAGGATGATCGAGTTGCGCACCACGATGCCCGCCAGCGCAATCATGCCGATCATCGCGGTGGCGGTGAAATAGATCGGGTTAGGGTAACCTGCAATAGGTGAAGCAAACAGGTTAAGCAGCCAGAAGCCCGGCATGATGCCGATGACGGTCAGTGGGATGGCTATCATCATCACCAGCGGCACGCTCAGCGATCCGGTTTGCCCGACCAGCAACACATAGATCATCACCAACGCGGCCGCAAAGGCCAAACCAAGATCGCGAAATACATCGACGGTGATTTTCCATTCGCCCTCGCCCGCCAGTTCGGCGGTATAACCTTCCGGCAACGGGCGTTCGTCCAGCACGGCATTCAGATCGAAAACCGCTTCCACCGGGCTGCGTCCGGCCATTCCAGCGATCACATAATTCACCCGTTGCAGGTTCTTGTGAAAAATGGGTTGGTCTTCGCTTTCTATGTTGGCACTGCCTATTTCACTTAACGGGATCAAATCGCCCTGCCCGGTTTTAACGCGCAATGCCAATAAATCGGCAACCGACGAGCGGAGCGCACGAGGCAGTTGCAGGGTGATTTCCAACGGTTGGCGTTCGCTGTCTACATGAACGATGCCGACATTCTGGCCTGCGGCGGCGATGCGCAGGGTTTGGGCAACTTGCTCGACGCTGATGCCGGACAACGCGGCTTTCTCGCGGTTCAGGTGGAAATGCACCTTGTCATGTTGCGCTTCGGAAAAATCATCGACATCGACCACGCCTTCGGTTTTTTCCATATCGGCCCTGACGCGCTTGGAGACGGCGACCAAGCTGTCAATACTCGCTTCAGGCGGGCCGTAGACTTCGGCGACCAGATCGGACAGCACCGGCGGCCCCGGCGGGATTTCAGTGATTTTAAGGTTTGCGCCGTATTTTTTACCGAGCCGCTCTATTTCAGGCCGAATGCGCAAGGCGATTTCGTGCGATTGTTGCTCCCGCCGGTCTTTGGCTAATAGATTGATCCTGACTTCGCCCAGATAACCGCCGCTGCGTAAATAATAATGGCGGACCATGCCGTTAAAATCCATCGGCGCGGCCAAGCCAGTATAGGTTTGATAATCGGTGACTTCGTTGACGGTGGCAAGATAGCTGCCAAGGGCGCGCGCGACTTCATCGGTCTGCTCCAGCGTCGAGCCGCGCGGCATATCGATCATGATTTGCAGTTCGTTTTTATTGTCGAACGGCAACAGCTTAAGCGGAACGGCGCGGGTAACGGCCAGCAGGGTCGAGGCCACAAAGGCTATCAGCACGATCAGCAAGAATAACTTGGCGCGTCCCGAAGTCGCCAGCAAAGGACCAAGCGCGGCGCGATACGTCCGGTAGATGAAGGTTTGCTTGAGCTCCAGCGGCGCCTCGTCTCTGTGACTGTGGTATTCGCTTTGCAGCAGTTTGAAACTCGCCCAAGGCGTCACGGTAAAGGCGACAATCAGGGAAACAATCATCGCAATCGGCACGTTGAAAGCCATCGGCGCCATGTACGGCCCCATCATGCCGGTGATAAAAAACATCGGCAGGAATGACACGATCACGGTGAAAGTCGCCAGAATGGTCGGCGGCCTGACTTCATCGACCGCCGTCAACAGCGCTTGCAGCGGCGATTCCTTGCGCAACTTATAGTGCCTGTGGATATTTTCGACATCGACAATCGGGTCGTCAACCAGCAGGCCCAGCGACAGGATCAACGCAAACAGGGTGACGCGGTTGATCGTGTAGCCGGAAATATAATCCAGCAACAAGGTCAGCGCCAAGGTCATCGGCACGGCGATGGACACGATGAACGACTCTTTCAGCCCCAGCGAGAAGGCCAGCAACACCACGATAATCACGATAGCGAAACTCAAATGCTTAACCAGTTCGTTGACTTTGTGGTTGGCCGTTTCACCGTAATCGCGGCTGATGCTGAGTAAAACGTCTTCGGGGATCAGCGTGCCGTGCAGTTTTTCCGCGGTGGCGATCACGGCTTCGGCGACGTTAACCGCATTGCTGCCTTTACGTTTGGCGACGGCAATGGTGACCATCTGGCGCTCTTGCCCGACTTGCGGCTTGTTGCCGGTGGCGTGGCCTATCGTCGGCATCTCCTCGACTGCTGGGCCGAAACCGATACGCGTGTAATGATCGACATCGGCCGGGCCGTCTTCAATGCGCGCCACATCGCGCAGGTAAACAGGCCGTCCTGCAACGCTCTTAATGACGGTCGCGCCGACTTCGTCCGGCGACTCAAAATGCGGCCCGGCTTCCAGCAGGATTTCACGGTTGCCGCGTTCGATGCTGCCGGCTTGCAGGTTGACGTTGGCATCGGCCAGCGCTTGGGTGACTT
>JBAQYH010000794.1:0-20944 GCA_049299935.1 Methylobacter sp.
CGGCGTTCAAGGCGCTGGCGGACAGCGCGATAATAGGCACCTGCGCCAGGGCCGGTAACTGGCGCAGAAGATGCGTCGCTTCCTCGCCATCCATTTTCGGCATGACGATATCCATCAGGATGAGGTCAGGTATCGCGGCTTGGGCCAGCTCCAGTGCCTCAATGCCGTCACATGCCTCGACAACTTCGAAACCCAATGGGCTAAGCAAGTCAACCAAGACGGCGCGGTTCGAAGCGACATCATCGACAATCAGCACTTTGCGGTGCGGCCCCTTGTACCCGGTGATAACCTGCACCGGGTTCAGCAATAACGATGTGGAACTGCTAGCCTCCTCCAGTTCGAGTTCGAATCGAAAGATGCTGCCCTTGCCGACGCGGCTTTCAACCACGATATCGCTGCCCAAATAGCGCACCAGTTGACGGCTGATGGCAAGCCCCAAACCGGTGCCGCCCAGTCGCCGGTGCAAGTCGCCGACCTGTTCGAAGGGGCGGAAGATAAGTTCCAGTTCGTTTCGATCGATACCGATGCCGGTGTCCTCAACAGCAAAGGAGAACCGGGACGGCTCGGCCCGGCCGACACGCAGCACAACCTGCCCGGTGTCGGTAAACTTGACCGCATTGGTCAATAGATTGAGCAACACCTGCCGCAAGCGCCGCTCATCGCAACGGATGCCCAGCGGTAAATCGGGTGACAGCTCGCAGGAAAACTCCAGGCCCTTTTGCTGCGCCTTGATACTCACTATATCGGTGACGCCGCGCAGGAACTTAGCCAGCGAGATGTTGCTCAAGACGAAATCAAGCCTGCCGGTTTCGATACGGGACAAGTCGAGGATATCGTCAATCAGCGCCCGCAAATATTCGCTGCTTTGGCGAATGATATTGAGAGCGGCAGCCTTGCGCTCGCCAACGAGCTCATCCCGCTGCAATATCTGCGCATAGCCGAGAATGCCGTTCAACGGCGTGCGCAGCTCGTGGCTCATATGCGCCAGAAACAGGCTTTTGGCCTTGTTGGCTGCTTCGGCCGCGTCCCTGGCAAGAAGCAAGTCCGCCGTGCGTTGCTGTACCGTTTCCTCCAGTTGATCCTTGTGCCGCCTAAGTTCATCTTCCGCTTGCTTGCGTTCGGTAAGATCATAGGTCAGGCCGACAAAACCGGTGATCCGGCCACTCTCTGTCCGTAGTGCGGTCACCGACAACAGCACCGGCACGCGCGCGCCATCCTTGCGAATGAATGTCCACTCTTTTTCCTCGGCCAGGTTGCGCTGGGGGCGGGCCGTAAACACGGCGAATCCCGGCGGGACCGTTTCGCCCAGTTCTTCGGACAAGTGCCGGGCGTACTGCGCAACTTCTTCCTTATCGTGCCAGAGCGCCGGCGTCTGTTTGCCTATCACTTCACCGGCCGTGTAACCCAGTAAGCGTTCGGCGGCACGATTGAAGCTGGTTATCGTGCCGTCGGGTGACCCTGAGATAATGCCATAGGCCACATTATCCAAAATCGTCCGCTGGAACAGCATGAGTCGACGCAAATCGTCTTCATGTTCCTGTATCGTGTCCATCATGGCGTTGAAGCTTTGGCCCAGCCGCGCGACCTCGTCGGTATTGGAAGTCGGCACGCGTTGGCTGTAATCAGCGTAGGAATGCACTCGTTCGACAGTTTCCGCCAAACGGGAGATAGGGCCGACGATGCTTTTTTGCAGAGCGGCCAGCAGGCCCAGGGCAACAATCGCCAGCAGCACGACCGTGCCAATGGCAAACACCCGCAGGGTGTTACGGGTTTGGCGGTTGAGTTCGTCCAGATTCATGACCAGATACAAATACGCGTTATCTTTCAGGCCCTGCACCAGAACTGCGGTGTTTCGATCCAGGTAAATACCGTTAGCTGTAGGCAGAGGCTGCGGTAACGTCGTGTTGGACCGGATGCTGTAGCGGGCCAGCATGCGGCCGTCAATCAGATTGATTTGCGCCTCAATAATTTGCGGATTGGCCCGTAAGGTATCGAGAATTTCCTGGGAGCGTCCCGAGTCCTCAAAGGCAACCGCCGCTTCCGCACTAACGGAAACCAGTTGAGCGTATGGCTCCATGACCTGCCGGGCGCGGCTTTCCAGCGAAAGGTGCTCGAACAGCATGAACGCCGCGCTCGCCGCGGCAAAGGCCAGCAGTGCCGCGATAAACAATGCGAGGATGAGCTTTTTGCGAAAACTCTGTTGCCGGAACGTGATTAACGCCATTTTCTGACCTCCCCGTTTTCCACTATTTCCCGAGAGACTTCCAGCATCTTGGTCTGTATCGTCAACGATGCGGAACGCGACTGATCCAAGTTAATGCTCATTTCCACGCGATCCCCGACATGGAACTGGATGATTCCGCCCTCCTGCAAAAACTCGGGCGCATCGCTGACCGTCAGGACCGGCAAGTTTTTCAATGCCGCGAGGGCTGCGCGGCGTTTCGCGGCATCTTGATAGGCGACAAAGACAATCTGGCAATTCGGCAATTCATTCAGGGTATCCGCGCGAACCATTTCAAACGAGCGCCCCTGCTCAGCGCGTCCCGCCAGCGTGTTATCCAACACATCGCCAAACGGATCGTTACCCAGGATGCAGATACGCCAGAATGAACGGTCGTCAGCGAATACACCGGGCGGCCAAGTCACGTAGCGGGCGAAATTGCGCAGGAAAGCGGCTTCGACCTTGTTCGGGTTCTCTGCCGCTAACTCCTGGCCTGCGCTCAGACTTGGCCAATAAAGCATGAGCAACAGAACGGCTGCCCAGCGAATAAAATAAATGCCTTTCATGAATTCGCGCGGATTCAGAATCTGAGCGAGAAGCTGAGCAGAAATTCGCGGGGACGGCTGCGCGTGCTTTGCGAAGGCCGATAGTGTTCATCGGCGAGGTTCTTGCCCATCAGGTTGACGTTCATGCCGTGGCCGCCCATTTCCCACGAGTAGCCGACCATCGCGTTAAGCAGCGCATAAGTCTGATGGGACGATTTGGGGCTGTCGGGCAGCAGCGTCTGGTCGTAGACGAAGTTGACGCCGCCGCCGAGGTAAAGGCCCTTAAGTTTCTCCGTGCCGAAGTCGTAGCGTGTCCACAGGTTGGCGAGATGCGGCGCGCTCATTTGCAGCGGGGCGTTATGAAAACGTTGCACGTTTTTGTAATTGGCCCGGCCTGAGGCGTCCAGCGTCAACGGGTCTTGGGCGAGAACGGCCGCGTCGTTGCCGCTGAATTCCGTGATACGTGCATCCATGTAACTGTAAGAAAGGTAGGTTTGCCAATTATCGGTCACCTTGACCGTGGCGTCCCATTCGATGCCTTGTGAGCGTTGCTCGCCGCTTTGGACATTGGAGATCACCACCGAACCGGCGGCGTTGGTCGTAGCGAGATCGTTGACGATATTTTTGTTAAGGATGTCGAAGTAGGTCAACGTACTGGAAACGCGGCCGCCGAACAAATCGGCCTTGATACCGATATCGTAGCCCTGGCCTTCGGTTGGGGCTGCGGGCGTGTTGGTGCCATCGGGCTTGTTGAGCATTTGCGAACCGGGAACGAACGACTCGGCATAGCTGGCAAATGCCGAGAGTCCGGGCGTGAGCTTGTAGAGCACGCCGTATTGGGGCGTGACCGCGGACGCCGTGATTTCGGGTTGCGACTGGTTAGTCAGGTGGTTGGTTAGCTGGCTTTGCGTCGAGGTTAGGCGGCCGCCGGCAAGCACGAGCAGGCGGTTGTCGAAGAAACCTAACGTCGTGCCGCCGTAAACGGACTTGTCCACATATTCGCTGGTTTGATCGGTAGCATTTGCGGTCAGCGCGGAAACAGGTACCGTTAAATCGCGGTTCCAAGTGCCGGGGTCGCCGAGGTCCCACAGCGGCAGCGGCGATGCGGTGGGATTGCTGCCGAGTGCCGGGTCGTTGGCAGCCTGCGCGGCCCAGTTGTCGAAACGGCGGATGACGTACTGGCCGCCGAACAGCAGGTGCAGGCTGGTCCGTCCGAAGTTGTAGTTGCCGACGGACTGAATTTCGACAGTATCGTCTCGGTTGGTGTAGATCTGTTTCCTGACGCGGCGGCCCTGCATCAGGGTCTGGTTGTTGGCCATGCCGAGGTTGCCGGAAAATAGCGCGTCGACCTCGTATTCAAGGTGCGAGTAGCCGGTACGCAGGTTCCAGTGGTCGTCGGCCTTGAAATCTATCCAGGTACTCAGGTTATGAGTTTGGCTATCGCGAAAATCCGCGTTGGACATGCTGTTCCAATTGTCGGGCAAATTGGGAACATCGACGCCCGAAAGGTTGGGGTCGGATAGTGTCGGCACCACGCCGGCTTGGGTGCCGTAGCCGGGCTTTTGCAGCAGCAGCGGTTGTTCCTCCTTGCGGAAGTTTTCGTACTTAAGCGATACGCTCAGGCGCTCGTTGGGTTGCCAGAGCAAAGACGGCGAGATGTCCCAAGAATGCGCATCGTAAGGCTTCCAATAATCCATATCGTGGTCGTAGGAGGTGGCAAGCCGGTAGAACAGGGTATTTGAGGCAGGCCCGGTCACGTCGGTATCGAAACGATATTGGCCGTATGCGCCGTAACGGGCATCGGCGGTGGCTGCGAACTTGGATTGGGGGCTCTTGGTGATGATATTGACGATGCCGCCGGGGGCGACCTGGCCGTAAAGAAACGAGGCGGGGCCCTTGACCACCTCGACGCGGGAAATGTTGGTGAAATCGAAGATCGACGGGCCGTGGACACCGTCGCGCAGCATTTGGACGTTGCCGGGGGTGGCACTGACGGCGAAGCCGCGGATGGCGAGGTTCGCGTTGCCCTCGTTGAAATCGTTGCTGCGGTAGGTGACGCCCGGCGAGTAGCGCGCGACATCGAAGATATTCACCGGCTTCTGGTCTTTGATGAAGGAATTGGTGAAGGCCTGAATCGCAAACGGCAGATCCCGGATCGGCGTGTCGAAGCGGGAGCCGGACACCGAGTTCGAGGCGCGGTAGCCGGTGTCCATGCGCGTGGAAACCTCGAAAGGGGAGACCCTGACCTTGACCAGCTCATCGAGATCCATATCCGCCACGTTTTTCAGAACCGTCGAGGATTTGGCGGTGCCGGTACGAGCGGCGGCCGGGGTGTTGGCTTTTGTTTTGGATTGTTGGGAGATGATGGGCTTGATGCCGGCGAGCCGATCCGGGTTTTGAGCGCCAAATTCCTTCGATTCGCTGTTTGCGGCATAAACAGGTTCGTCCGCCATTGCCAAAGGCAGGAGCAACAAATTAAATGCCAAAACGATTAAAACAAACGCGCCCACCCTAAATTCAGATAAGTGGCCTTTCATTTGGAATCTCCCGAAGATTTAGTGTTGGCGCCGATTGGAAATTGACCGGGGGGAATTGCTGCATAGCTTACTATACAGTATTGGATATAGTTATTAGTTTTGCCCCCTCTTTTATTGAATTGTAAGTTTGAAAGGCGGATTCAGGGACGGTGCAAAGCGATTTTAGTGCAGAAATCAATGGGCCGGTGTCGTTGATTTTTCAAAATTAAATTGATTATTAAGATCAATCGAAACTGACCTCATTGATCCGAGTTCGGCCAAAACCGGTCAGTAATTTCTAGGGCATGTCTGGTGAGACTTTGAAACCAGTAATTCAGCGATAGCTGTAATCTAAGTATCTATTTTTCTAAAAAATAATCGAATTTTCCTTTCCGGAGTGGCAGCTCCGTCGGCTCACTCTGTTAAGCCCCCATTCATTTCATACAGGGATAATCTTAGCCAATCATAATTGCTTAGAAAATAGCCAGTTGGTTTCAGTCACCTAGGGTCAAAGCTTATGAAAAAGTTTATTTTATTAATTCAAATGATTGCCTTTTTTGGAGAAAAAAATGAAAAAAAATAATTTATCAACAATGTTGGTGCTTTCTGCATTAGCCACTGGGTGCGCATCTATGAGTGGCTGGCGTCCGATTGTCGATCCTCGCATGGACCAACATCCAGAAACTGCTCAGCGCGACATGGTTGAGTGTAAGGCACTGGCAGATCAAGCATCGGATATCACGAAAGAAGTCGCTATGGGTGCAGGTGTTGGTGCTGTTAGTGGTGCCGCAGGTGGCGCAGCTGTTGGCGCTATAGCGGGTAGTGCTGCAACAGGTGCCGCGGGCGGTGCTATTTTGGCCATTCCCGCTGGATTGTGGAAAGGTTATGAAGCCAACGAGGACTTTAAACGATCGTTCAAAACATGTATGCGTCAGCGCGGCCATACACTGGTCAACTAAAGGCAACCTTGAAAAACCGCTATTTTTAGCGAAGTAGTCTTTCCTGAAAAAACCGAAATTTCTGCTGCGGACGTACAATCAGGTGGCAAATAAAAAGTGTGAACCTGATGTGCCCGCACAATATAAACTGTCAGATTAGGTTTGAACCACTACCATTAGTAATGTACCAGCCCCTTTTTTTCAATTCTATTTTCTAACAGAGTACGGTATCAAAACCAAATCAACTTAGCCGCCATCACAAACAGCAGCAGCGAAAAATAGCGTTTTAGTTCCTCAGAGGGCAGTTTATGCGCCAGTTTTGCGCCGATCGGGGCGGTATAGATACTGGTCAGCACGATGCCCAGAAAAGAGGGCAGATAGATATATCCCAAACTCCACTCGGGCAGCTGCGACGCATCCTTGCCCAATAAGGCATAGCCTATCGTTCCGACCACGGCTATCGGCAAGCCGCAGGCGCTGGCTATGGCCACCGCGTTCCGCATCGGCGTTTGAAAATGCACTAGATAAGGCACAATCAGCGTACCCCCGCCTATTCCCAGCAGCGATGACAGCAGCCCCATGATGCCTGACGCACCCAAATCCAGCTCTTTGGAAGGTTGCTGCTGGCCGGGTTTGGGCTTTAATTGCAAAGCCATTTGCACGCCCACGGCTATCAAATAGATGATAAACAGAAAGCGTAATACGCCGCCGGCGATATGATCCGCGACCACGGCTCCGACAGCCGAGCCGGCCATAATTCCAGGGCCGAGGGCTCGCACTTTATGCCACAATACGGAATTCAAACGATGATGCGCCATTACCGAGGAGATCGAGGTAAAAATAATGGTCGCCAGCGAGGTTGCGACCGACATGATCATGATCAGTTCTGCGGGGAATCCTTGCGCCGCAAACAACATCGCTAAAACCGGCACAATAACCAGTCCGCCGCCTACTCCGAAAAGCCCTGCCGTTAATCCTGCGACTGTGCCCAATAAAATACTGGCTAAAAAAATTGCTATCACTTTAATTCCCCTGATTGTGGTCTTTGCATTATGCCTCTTTGAATACGGCTATGCTATTCTAAGCGCATTATTTAAACGGCTTGAGTTAACGTTGTGGAAATATACCTTGTTGGCGGCGCGGTGCGCGATAAATTGCTTGGGCTTCCGGTCAAGGAGCGGGATTGGGTGGTGATCGGCGAGACTCCCGAATCCATGGTGCAACAGGGCTACAGGCCGGTAGGCAAGGATTTTCCGGTATTTTTGCATCCGAAAACGCATGAAGAATATGCGCTGGCCAGAACCGAAAGAAAAACCGCGCCCGGCTATAAAGGTTTTACGGTACACGCATCCCCGGATGTCAGCCTGGAACAGGATTTGATCCGCCGCGACCTGACGATCAATGCGATGGCAATGACACCGGAAGGGCTGCTGGTTGATCCTTACGGCGGGCAACGCGATCTTGAGCAACGTCTTTTCCGGCATATTTCACCGGCCTTTGCCGAAGACCCGGTGCGGATATTGCGCGTCGCCCGGTTTGCGGCCCGCTACCGCCATCTCGGCTTCTCGCTGGCAGAGGAAACCCGGGGTTTGATGCAGTCGATGGTGACGGCGGGGGAGGTGGATCATCTGGTGCCCGAACGGGTCTGGGCGGAATTGTTTAAGGCGCTTAACGAGAAATCGCCCAGCGCTTTTTTCTATACCTTAAAAGACTGCGCGGCACTGGAGAAAATCTTCCCGGAAATAAATTGTTTATTTGGCGTGCCGCAGCCGGAAAAGCATCACCCTGAAATCGATACCGGCGTTCATGTCATGCTCTGTCTGGAGCAGGCGGCGCTGTTGTCAGCCAGCCCCGAAGTCAGGTTTGCGGCGCTAGTCCACGATTTGGGCAAGGGCGTATCGCCCAAAGAACACTGGCCGCATCATTACGGACATGAAACCCAGGGGCTGTCGATTTTGGAGCAAATGTGCGCCCGTTTGCGCGTGCCTAACGCGTTTAAATCACTGGCTATGCAGGTCATGCAATACCACAGCCACTGTCACCGGGCATTTGAATTACGCGCGGCAACGATAACCGATATGCTGGCCGCTCTGGGGGCCTTTAAGCCGGTCAATAAATTGTCTGAGTTTTTACTGGCCTGCGAGGCGGATGTCAGGGGCAGAACCGGCTTTGAAACCGCACCCTATCCTCAATCGGAACTGCTGGGCGGCGCTGCCAAGGCGGCTGCATCGGTCGATACTTCGTCTATTTTGAACGGCGAGCTTAAAGGCGCGCAAATCGGCGATGCGATCCGCCGCTTGCGCATTAAGGCGGTTAGCGACTTTATTAAGTCGGAATAAAAGCCGCCGACACCGGCGGAGGTGTTGAATAAAGCCGCAAAGATCATTATAGTTAATTTCTTTTATTACCTTGCAATCATAAACCATGCCTTCTTTCGACATCATTTCCGAATTCGACAAACACGAGCTTACTAACGCCGTTGACCAAGCTAATAAGGAAGTCAGCACTCGCTTTGATTTTAAAGGCACCGACTCAAGCTTTGAATTGAATGACGGTAACGTGATCATGATCTCCCAATCGACGTTCCAGTTACAGCAAATGTTCAGTGTCATCTGCGCCAAACTCACGCGACGCGGCATTGATATAGCTTGCATGGAGACTGGCGATCCAAAGCCAAGCGGTAAAGGGATGCGTCAGGAAATCACCATGAAGCAGGGGCTGGATAAGGAGCTGGCCAAAAAAATCGTTAAGTTGATTAAGGACAAAAAACTGAAAGTCCAGGCCGCCATTCAGGGCGATCAGGTCAGGGTGACCGGCAAAAGCCGGGACGATCTGCAAGAGGTGATTAAAATGCTTAGAGAGGAAAAGCTGGAGATGCCGTTGCAGTTTGAGAATTTCAGGGACTAGGGCAAAAGATCAAAGATTATTCGCCCAGGCTGTTGGTTTAAGCCGTTCATGCAGCACGAACGGCTTAAATCAACAGCGCAGGCAGTTACCCGCGCATTTTTTTATAAACAAAATAGCCGATGATCGCGAGGCTGAGCCATCCGGTAACCAAAGGCCCGACGACATAATTATAATTGCTGACCAGATAAAGATATTCCGAATTAAAATTCGTATCGAACAAACTGCCGTTCATTTTTATTAGCCACACCCAGCCGGCATGACAGCCGATACATAGGCCTAAGCTTTCTTTGACCTGCGTTCTTAGTACGGCTAGAAAGACACCAATCGTCAGCAATGAAAAAAATGCCGATACGTTTGCCGGGTTCAGCACATTGGCAAACGCTTCACCTAACAAGTAAAAGCCGCTTAATATATTAAATTCCTGCGGGGGGATTTCGGTACTGCTGTCTAAAAAATGCAGTGCCGCAAAATAAGTTGAGCTGATCAAAACTGCCGCAATGACCGGCATGTTCTTTTTTAAACCGGTCAACAGCATCCCTCGAAAAACCGATTCCTCAACCACGCCAATTAATAGCGCCAACAACAATGAAATAAGTGTTTTTTTAACCGCTAAACCGATTGTCCAGGGCTGCATTTCATCAACAATATTGATGCCGAGAACATACAGCGTGATAAATACCGGCATCAAGGTAATCACCCCAAGCCCGAATCCCAGCGGTAACTGCTTTAAAAACACCGCCTTTGCGGCAAACCCCAAGTCTTCCTTTTTAAGCTTCAGATAAGCCATTACAGGAAATATACTTAATACCAAAAATATCTGTGTTAAGCGGTGGATTAGCTTACGCAATGCAGACGGATCGTCCAGTACCTGCGTAATCAAGTAGCCTAACAGGCAGGCCGTTGAGGTGAGCGCCAACAAGACCAGTAAAGGCGCTATGGAATAAGCAATGTATCGCTTCATCGTTGATTCTCAATTTCCGGGGTCGTAATTTTTCCAAAATCGCCCCACAGCAGTTGTACGGCGGCTAAGGCGGCAATCGATGCGGTTTCGGTTCTTAGTATGCGGGCACCTAAGCGAACCGGGATAAAGCCGGAGGCTTGGGCCACGTCCCGTTCCTGACTGGAAAAACCGCCTTCGGGGCCGGTGAGCAGGGTCACCCTTCGACTAAGCTCAGGGCAGGTTTTCATTGATTCAAGCATCGTATCCGGTTTTAATTCCGTTAATGTGGTTTCTGCATAAGGGTCGAGAAATACTTTCAGCCCCTGTTGCCGGCTTACCCAGTTTTGCAGTTGCTCAATTTCCAGCAATGCGGGCAGGGCGGTTCTGCCGCTTTGTTCGGCGGCATGTTGAACGATTTTTTGCCAGTGCAATAAACGTTGCGGTTTCTTTTCGCCTTTGAATTGCACTACGCAACGCTCGGTCAATAATGGCGTGATCTGGTTAACGCCCAGTTCCACGGCTTTTTGCACCGTCAAATCCATGCGGTCGCCGCGTGAAATGCCCAAGCCCAAGGTTACCTGCAACGGCGATTCGACACTGCGGTCATCCCATAGCCCAACGTTAATCAGCACGGTTTTCCGGCTGACTTCGACGACGGTGCACAGATATTCTCCGCCGTGGCCGTTAAACAAAATGATTTCTGCGTCTTTTTTCAGCCGCAACACCGTTCTGACATAATGGCCGTTATCATCATCCAGTTCGATCAGATTGCCCGTGGTCAGCGAAGTGGGTGTATATAATCTGGAAATTCGCATAATCAGTCCTTAACTGCCTGCTGTATGCCTTGCCATGCGACTTCGGCAATGAATAGAAGTTCATCCTCGGTAACAATGTAAGGCGGCATGAAATAAATGACGTTGCCCAAAGGGCGCAGTAACACACCTTTGGACAGCGCGTATTGATAGACTTTAAGCCCGCGGCGTTCCTGCCAGGGATAAGGCTCTCGGGTGCGTTTGTTTTTGACCATTTCAATGGCCAGGATCATGCCGGTTTGCCGCACCTCGGCGACATGCGGATGCTCATGAAAACGCGCTGCCGCTTTCGCCATGCTGTCAGCCAGCGATCGGTTGTTTTCGATGACGTTATGTTGTTGGAATATCCCCAGCGTGGCGAGCGCCGCCCGGCATGCCAGCGCATTGCCGGTATAGCTGTGCGAATGCAGGAATGCCGTCATTGTTTGATAATCGGCATAGAATGCCTGATACACCTGGTCTGTGGTCAATACCGCCGACAACGGCAAATAGCCGCCCGTCAGGCCTTTGGACAGGCACATAAAATCGGGGCTGATTGCCGCTTGCTCGCAGGCAAACAAGGTCCCGGTGCGTCCGAAACCGACCGCGATTTCATCGGCGATTAAATGCACGTTGTATTTATCACAGGCGGCGCGCAGCAATTTCAAATAGACAGGGTCATACATGCGCATATTGCCGGCGCATTGCACCAAAGGCTCGATGATGACCGCGCAAACCGTATCGCTGTGCTGTTGCAGCGTCTGTTCCATCAGCGCGAAGCGGCGCGTCGAATAATCCGCCCATGATTCGCCGGGTTCGCGGTGATAACAGTCCGGGCCGGGCACGGTGATGACGTCCATCAATAGCGGCGCGTCGGTCTCTTTATAGAGCGGCACATTGCCGACGGCTAATGCGCCCAGCGTTTCGCCGTGATAGCTGTTTTCCAGTGTGATGAATTTTGTCTTTTGGGCTTGCCCTTGGTTGCGCCAATAGTGAAAACTCATCTTGAGCGCGACTTCCACCGCAGCAGAGCCATTGTCGGCATAAAAGCAGCGGTTCAGTCCTTCCGGGGTTATTTCAACCAGTTTTTCCGCCAGTTCGACGGCGGACTGATGGGTGAATCCGGCAAATATCACATGCTCCAGGGTATCGAGTTGGTCTTTTAAGGCTGTATTGATCGTAGGATTGGCATGCCCGAACAAGTTCACCCACCACGAGCTGATCGCATCGAGATAGCGATTGCCGTCGAAGTCTTCCAGCCAAATGCCTTGCCCTTTTTTGATCGGAATAACCGGGAAGGTTTCGTGATCTTTCATTTGCGTGCAGGGATGCCACAAAATGGAAAGATCCCGGCTGGAAAGGGACTGGTTAGACGGCATAGGTTAAGGGTTCAGGTTGATATTCGTTCCCAATGGGGCTTCTTGGGAACGAGTGTAATTCTTACTGCAAATGCGGATTGTCTGCTCGACACCTTTAGTCTTGGGGCTTGATATGCAAATTCTCCAATATTGCCAAGGTCGGTGCGGACTGGTTCATCGTGTAGAAATGCAAGCCCGGTGCGCCGCCGTCCAGCAAACGCCGGCAAAGGTCGCTGACCACGTCCAGGCCGAATGCCTGTATCGATTCCCTGTCGTCGCCAAAGCTTTCCAGGCGTTTTCTGAGCCAACGGGGTATATCCGCGCCGCACATTTCCGAGAAGCGGAACAATTGTGCGTATTGGGTGATCGGCATAATGCCGGGTACGATGGGGATGGTTATGCCGTTTTTCTCACAGGCGTCAACGAAATAAAAATACGCTTCGGCATTGTAAAAATACTGGGTAATGACTGCATCGGCGCCCGCTGCGACTTTGCGCTTGAAGTTTTTAAAATCCTCCACACCGCTGGCGGCTTGCGGATGCACCTCGGGGTAGGCGGCAACATGAACCTGAAAGTGATCGCCGGTTTCCTGGCGAATGAATTCGACCAGTTCATTGGCATAACGGAATTCTCCGGCTGACATGGTGCCGGATGGCAAATCGCCTCTTAACGCGACAATCTTGGTGATGCCGTGATCCTGATAGTCTTTCAGAATCGCGCGAATATTTTCTTTAGTCGAGGCAACGCAGGATAAATGCGGCGCGGCGGGGATGCCTTTGGCTTGAATGTCGACGACTGTTGCGAAGGTTTTGTCGCGGGTCGAGCCGCCTGCGCCGAAGGTCACGGAAAAAAAGTCGGGATTGAGTTTTGCCAGTTTGGCATGAACAATTTGCAGGCTCGCCGCACCTTCTTCGGTTTTTGGCGGGTAAAATTCGAAACTGAATAATTGGGGATGTTTTTCGTGCGCTTGCATTTTATGGTCTCACTGGCGGGAATCTAACGATTGCATGGACAGATAGTTGCCGAAATGTATCGTTCCCGCGGTTTCTGTCGGGATACCGCTGTGGACTCATTGCGTTCCGTGTCGCTGACGCGACACGGACTGCATTCCCACGAAGGCCGTGGGAACGATGATTAATCAATAACGATAATGATCGGCTTTAAACGGACCTTCGACCGGAACGTTGATGTATTTGGCTTGTGCTTCAGTCAATACGGTCAAGTTCACGCCCAGCTGTTTAAGATGCGATCTTGCGACTTTTTCGTCCAGTTTCTTCGGCAGGATATAAACCTTGTTTTCATACTGAGCAGCATTTTTCCAAAGTTCCATTTGTGCCAGGACCTGGTTGCAGAACGAGTTGGACATTACAAAGCTTGGATGTCCTGTGGCGCAGCCCAGGTTAACCAGACGGCCTTCCGCCAGAATGATCAGGCGTTTGCCGTCAGGGAAAATCACGTGATCGACTTGTGGCTTGATATTTTCCCAAGTGTATTGACGCAATGAGGAGATTTCAATTTCTGCATCGAAATGGCCGATATTGCAGACAATAGCCTGGTCTCTCATCGCAACCATGTGCTGATGGGTAATGATGTTGAAGTTGCCGGTCGCGGTAACAAAAATATTAGCCAGCGGTGCTGCGTCTTCCATCGTGACAACGCGGTAACCTTCCATCGCCGCCTGCAATGCGCAAATCGGGTCGATTTCGGTGATCCATACGGTTGCACCAAGGCCGCGCAACGATTGGGCGCAGCCTTTGCCGACATCGCCGTAACCGCAGACTACTGCAATCTTGCCGGCAATCATTACGTCGGTAGCGCGCTTGATGCCGTCAACCAGTGATTCGCGGCAGCCGTACAGGTTGTCGAATTTTGATTTGGTGACCGAGTCGTTAACGTTGAATGCAGGAACCTTTAATGTGCCTTTGGCGACCATTTCATACAGACGCAATACGCCGGTAGTGGTTTCTTCGGACAAGCCTTTAATATCGGCCATCAACTCAGGATATTTTTCATGCATCATGACGGTTAAGTCGCCGCCATCATCCAGGATCATGTTGGGACGCCAGCCGTCAAGACCGTCAATAGTCTGGGCGATACACCATTCGGCTTCTTCTTCGGTTTCGCCTTTCCAGGCAAAAACAGGGATGCCGGCCGCAGCGATTGCCGCCGCCGCATGATCCTGCGTAGAAAAAATGTTGCAAGAAGACCAGCGCACTTCTGCGCCTAATGCCGTCAGGGTTTCAATCAATACCGCTGTCTGAATGGTCATGTGCAAACAGCCGGCAATGCGAGCGCCTTTTAATGGCTGTTCTGCGCCGAATTCTTCGCGCAGGGCCATTAAGCCCGGCATTTCAGTTTCGGCGATATTAATTTCCTTGCGACCCCAATCTGCCAGGGCAATATCGGCAATTTTATAATCTGGTTGGCTCATTATTTTTCCTTTGTTTGGTATTTAGTTAAGACCGGCCGCATCTTTCAATGCGTCAACTTTGTCGGTTTTTTCCCAGCTAAAGGAATCTTCGGTGCGACCGAAATGACCATACGCCGCTGTCGGTTGGTAGATAGGCTTCAATAAGCCCAGCATTGCAATCAAGCCTTTGGGTCTTAAATCAAAAATATCCCTGATAATTTGCACCATTCTGTCTTCGCTGATTTTGCCGGTGCCGAAAGTTTCAACAGTGATAGAAGTCGGTTCTGCAACGCCGATCGCGTAAGAAACCTGGATTTCGCAGCGCTCAGCCAAGCCGGCTGCAACAATGTTTTTTGCTACATAGCGCGCCATGTAGGCTGCGGAACGGTCGACTTTTGAAGGATCTTTTCCTGAAAATGCGCCGCCGCCGTGTCTTGCCATGCCGCCGTAAGAGTCAACGATAATTTTACGTCCGGTCAGACCGCAGTCACCGACCGGGCCGCCAATGATGAACTGGCCGGTTGGATTAATGAAATACTTGGTATCTTTATGCAGCCATTCTTTAGGCAGAACCGGCAGGATGATTTCGTCCATTACCGCTTCATGCAATGCTTTCGTAGCAATTTCAGGTGAATGTTGGGTAGACAAAACAACCGCGTCGATTGCTACGGGTTTATTGTTTTCGTAACGGAAAGTAATCTGGCTTTTTGCATCAGGGCGCAGCCAAGGCAAGGTTTTATTTTTGCGTACTTCAGCCTGACGCTTGACCAACAGGTGAGAATAGGTGATCGGAGCCGGCATCAATACATCGGTTTCATTGCTGGCATAACCAAACATCAAGCCTTGGTCACCTGCGCCTTGCTCATGATTGTCGGCCTCATCAACCCCCATCGCAATGTCAGCCGACTGCTTGCCTATGGCATTTAAAACTGCGCAACTTTGGCCGTCGAAACCTATGTCGCCATGGTCATAACCAATGTCGCAAACAACTTTTCGCACCAGAGCTTCAAGATCAACCCAGGCATCAGTAGTCACTTCGCCCGCCAAAACGACCATGCCGGTTTTTACCAGCGTCTCGCAAGCTACACGTGAGCGAGGGTCTTGTGCCAGTAAGGCATCAAGTACCGCATCTGAAATTTGATCTGCAACCTTGTCAGGATGCCCTTCTGAAACTGATTCTGATGTGAAAGTATAATTATTGCTCACGATACCACCTTTAAAATATAAAACCCAGATGTACAAAAGGCTGCCTATGCAGCCTTCTTGTGTATGGTGGGCCCTGTAGGACTTGAACCTACGACCTGCCGATTATGAGTCGGACGCTCTAACCAACTGAGCTAAGGGCCCTTATGTATTAATTACTCGCCATCCAGAAAGCACCTTAATTGCTCTGATCTTGAAGGATGTCTGAGTTTCCTCAATGCTTTGGCTTCGATTTGACGGATTCTTTCACGCGTTACATCGAATTGTTTGCCAACTTCTTCCAGCGTATGGTCGGTATTCATGTTAATACCAAAACGCATACGAAGAACTTTTGCTTCTCTTGCTGTTAATCCCGCCAACACATTTTGTGTTGATTCACGCAAGCCGGCAATCGTTGCAGCTTCAACCGGGGACAATACTTTAGCATCTTCTATGAAATCTCCCAAATGGGAATCTTCATCGTCACCGATAGGCGTTTCCATTGAAATAGGTTCTTTGGCAATTTTTAATACCTTGCGAACCTTATCTTCGGGCATTTCCATGCGTTCCGCCAGTTCTTCCGGCGTTGCTTCCCGTCCCAATTCCTGAAGTATCTGTCTGGAAATCCGGTTCAATTTGTTGATCGTTTCGATCATGTGTACCGGAATACGAATGGTTCTGGCTTGATCCGCAATTGACCGGGTGATGGCCTGTCTGATCCACCAGGTTGCATAGGTAGAAAACTTGTACCCGCGACGATATTCGAATTTATCGACTGCTTTCATTAAACCGATATTACCTTCCTGAATTAAATCCAGAAATTGTAAACCGCGATTAGTATATTTTTTAGCGATTGAAATGACCAGCCTTAAATTAGCCTCAATCATTTCCTTTTTTGCGCGTCTTGCCTTGGCTTCGCCGATAGACATGCGTCGGTTAATGTCTTTTAGACCGTTAATGGTCAAGCCATATTCCGCCTCTATGTCGGCCAATGTTTTTTGAGCTTTCCTTATCTCTTTTTCGCGTTCTTTCAATGCTTCTGCGTACTTGCTTCCTGGGCTTAAGTACTGATTAAACCATTCTGAACTGGCTTCGTGCTCAGGAAAAGAGGCAATAAACTCCTTGCGCGGCATTTTTGCATGATTGACGAAAACATCCATAATCAGTTTTTCTTGATCACGCACAGCAGCAACGCCATTCGGAATAATAGCCGTCAATTTCTTTAAGTATTGCGGCGTCCATTTAAATTCCATGAACAAATCAGCTAGGGCCTCGAACTCTTTTTCTGTTTTGTCGCTCGAATAGCCGTGTTTTTTGATTGCTGCGGCGGCCGTTTTCAGTTGTTTTCTGAGCGTCTCAACTTTCTCTTTGACTTCGTCGTAATTGAGTCCCTTGGGCTCTTCTTCTGCGGCGGCGGCCGTCTCTTCGATGTCGTCGCCCACAGGCAGGGTGCTGACAAAGTCTTCAGGCTCGCTTAAATCCACAAAACCGGAAATTAAATCCGTCAGGCGAATGCCGCCCTCTTCGCCGGAGATATTATCAAACGATTGTAAGAAGTCTTCGACAACGTTGCAGGAGCGGGCAATGGCTTTAACCAGCTGCTGCTGTCCTTCCTCGATGCGCTTGGCGATTTTTAATTCATCTGCGCGAGTCAGTAATTCGACCGAACCCATTTCCCGCATGTACATGCGCACCGGATCGGTAGTTCTGCCAAACTCACTGTCAACGGAAGCTAAAGCCGCAACTTCCTCGGCATCTTCATCGTCCGTAGTGACAGCCGCTGAGTCAGTGATAAGGGAGTCTTCGTCCGGTGCAACTTCGTAAACCTGGATTCCCATATCATTGATCATGCCAATGATATCTTCAATTTGTTCAGGATCAACAATATCACTGGGCAAGTGATCATTAACCTCGGCATAAGTCAGGTAGCCCTGTATTTTGCCTTTGGCTATCAATTGTTTAAGTTGGGACTGCTGTTGTTCTTGATTCATCATTTACTCACGGAAGACTCTGTTCAGCCTGACTTCGCCGAACCGAGAATTATACTACAAATTCCTATTATTTTGCACCAAACAATTTAACTGCCAGCATTTTACGCAGTAGCTCTTTCTCCTGTGCATCCAGTCCTTTTGTCTTGCTTTTTTCCAGTAATCTGTCCAGGCTGGTCTCCCTGGCTTGGGTTAACAGTCTGTCCAGCGAGTCGCAAAAAACGGTTTCTATCTTGTCGTCCGGAACTTTCGTGTCCAATAGGGCCAGCGCTTTTATAGAGTTTTCTTCGGCGGTTTCCCGGTAGCATTCCATCAAAATAGCCGCATTTGCAGGATTCTTGTCTGCAATCATTTGCAGGATATTCTTAAATAAAGTGACGCCTTTAAACTCCAGTGCGCTCCAGTCAATTTCCCGTTGCTCAGCTGTCTCGGCCAGTCTGGGATTCTGAACCAATAAGGCAATTGCAACGCGCGCCGACGATAATCTGCCGTTATCCTGAGGTCGTTTTTTGATGATCCTCGGGTCTTGCTTCGGGTTTCGTTGTTTAGGAGCAAGTGTAGCTGTATTCTCCAAAACATCCAGTCCGGCCCAGCCGGATAATTCTTTTAGCCGCGCAAACATCATCTCTTTGAAAACGCTATCCGGCAATTTCTCCAAATACGGTTTTGCGCTGTTTACCAGTTGCGCTCTTCCTTCCATTTCGGACAGGTTCAGCTCGTTCGCAAAGTGTCCGAAAAAATATTCCGACAAGGTTTCGGCGGTTTGCATGCGGCCGGTAAAGCCGTCAACTCCCTCTTCTCGTATCAGCGAGTCAGGATCATGGCTTTGCGGCAGCAGCATGATGCGTATCTGCCGTCCGTCTTTTAGGCTGGAAAAAGCCGATTCCATCGCTCTCCATGCGGCTCCCCGTCCTGCCTTATCGCCATCGAAACAAAACACCAATTCCGATGAAAACCGGAATAATAAATCAAGATGCGCTTGCGATGCGGCCGTTCCCAGGGCTGCGACCGCGTAATGAATGCCAAACTGGGCCAGGGCGATAACATCCATGTAGCCCTCGACAATCAAAATCCTCTGGGGTTTGGCATTCTTTTCCAGTAGTTCATACAGGCCGTAAACTTCTTTGCTTTTGTGAAATAGGGATGTTTCTGGAGAATTCAAGTATTTGGGTAAAGAATTATCGAGTACTCGTCCGCCAAAGCCTATGATCCGGGCGCGTTTATCCCTGATCGGGAACATGATTCGGCCGCGAAAGCGGTCGTAAGGCTGTCCGTCTTCTTTGCTGACTAATAACCCGGCTTCGAGCAATAATCTCTGGTCGAATCGGGCTGTCAGTGCTTTCCATTCGTCAGGTGCGTAGCCAAGCATGAAATCTCTAGCGCAATCGCCGCTGATGCCCCTGTTTTTTAAATACTCAACTGCCTTTTTCCCCTCATCGCTAGTTCGCAGCTGTTCCATATAAAAGGCTGCTACCTGCTCCATCAGCGCATATACGTTGGTCAAATCTTCCTTTTTTTGTTTTGGCCGATAGTCGATTGATTCTCTGGGTACTTCAAGTCCGGCAAATCCAGCTAGGTCCTCGACGGCCTCAACAAAATCAAGGTGGCTGAAATCCATCAGAAAGCTGATGGCGTTGCCGCTGGCGCCGCAGCCAAAGCAATGAAAGAATTGTTTCTTCCGGTTTACTGAAAAGCTGGGGGTTTTTTCGGTGTGAAAAGGACAGCGGGCGACAAAGTTGTTACCCGTTTTTTTTAGAGGGACGTGCGAATCGATTAGGTCGACAATATCAACCCGCACTAATAGATCGTCAATAAACTCGCGAGGGATTCTACCTGACACAGCTACGCTCCGACGACTGCGTGGATGTGGGTATCAACAGCCGCTTTAGGCGGCGCAAGGGCAATTGCCGCCAAAAACCGATAAAAATAATCTACCCAGCTAACGCAGCCTTGATTTTGTTGCTCACAATCGACATGTCGGCGCGGCCCTGCATTTTTGCCTTAAGCAAAGCCATGACTTTGCCCATATCCTTAACGGATTCGGCGCCGGATTCTGCAACGGCGTCTTTAACCATTAAGTCAATTTCGGCTTCGGTCAAGGGCTGGGGTAAAAAGTCCTGAATTACCGGAATTTCGGCCTCTTCAATGGCGACCAGATCATCCCGGCCCGCTTCGGCGTATTGGCGGATGGATTCGCGGCGCTGTTTGAGCATCTTATCGAGAACCTGAATAACCCGCTCATTATCCAGCGTAATACGCTCATCGACTTCAACCTGCTTAATGGCGGCCAAAATCAAGCGAATCACGCCCAGTCTTGCTTTGTCGCCGCCTTTCATGGCGGCTTTCATATCTTCCTTGATACGATCTGTTAACAAATCCATCGTATTGACCTTAATTTTACAGTGCAGGGCGTCCGCGACGTAAGTTTTTCAACGCATAACGCTCACGCGCTAATTTTTTCAAATGACGCTTAACAGCGGCAGCGCCTTTGCGTTTACGCTCAGCAGTTGGTTTTTCATAAAACTCGCGGCGACGCACTTCAGCCAATACACCCGCTTTTTCACAAGCGCGTTTAAAACGGCGAATCGCAATATCAAATGGTTCGTTTTCTTTGATTTTTACTGACGGCATTATAATGACCCGAATATGTTAATATTTAAAAAGTTAGGATTTTTAATCCACTGAACAAACAGAACCCTTAATTATACCTTTACTTTTATAAATTTCAAAAATTCAATGTACGTTTTAGGCATAGAAACCTCTTGCGACGAAACCGGAGTCGCAATTTATCACTCAGAACGTGGTCTGCGTAACCATCTTTTATACAGCCAAGTCGACATGCATAGCGAATACGGCGGCGTGGTTCCTGAGCTGGCATCGCGCGACCACATTCGGAAATTAGTGCCGCTGATCAAGCAATGCCTAAAGGAAAGCGGATTGACCGGCAGCGATATTGACGGCATTGCTTACACCGCAGGACCCGGCCTGATGGGAGCTTTGCTGGTCGGCGCGGCAACGGCCAGAAGCCTGGCATGGGCGTGGCAAGTTCCCGCCCTTGCCGTTCACCACATGGAAGGGCATCTGCTGGCGCCGATGCTGGAAGAAAATCCGCCGGAATTTCCTTTTGTCGCTTTGCTGATTTCCGGGG
>JBAQYH010000795.1:0-2921 GCA_049299935.1 Methylobacter sp.
TAACTCGACAAACTGAAACGATGGGTTGCACGAAGCCATTTCTTCAACAAGCGCCTTAAATAACCTTGGGTCTTTTCGGGAGATGAAGATATTTATTATTTGAGAATCATGTTTATTTGTCGTTGGACGATTGAAATAATTTGCCAGCTTATCCATAGACAGGATGTCACCTTGTAGGGCGAAATAAACATCACTCCTTCTTTCAAGAACATCTTTTGTTATTGTGTCGCCATCACACAGATCATCTAAGTTAGATAGAGCCCACTTCACAAAAGAATCAAGGTGCGGATCTGGCGTAGGTTGATTTTGCCCAATGAAGGAAGAAATAAACTTTGCTGCCTCCAAGGGAGACTCGCCTTTTAAGCGATCTACCTCTTTTCTTATGACAACCAGTAATTCAGGCGAAAATTGTCCTTTTACGTTTTGGTTTAATCGCACCATTGCCTGGTAAACATTTTCACGTATTTCGTTTTTCACTTCATACATTTTAACCAGCTGATCAAATACTCGCCGGTCCATTGTTTGATCAGCAAAAGTTAAGCCGCGAAGTCGCAATTTGATTTCCTTTTTCTGAAGATACTTTAAAACTGAAAGAATCTCAGCCTCAGGGATTTTTTTATCCGTGGCAGACAAAGGCAAAATTTCAGAAGAAAAAAGAAGAAAAAGAACCATCAAAACAGTAAGATGTGAACGAATAACAAAAAACATAGAACCTCCAAAGAAAGCTCAAAAATTACAGAGTGCGAGTTCCTAATTTGTGCCAACCCAAACAACTGCCAAGGTTATGCAGCTGACGCTTTTTTAGGACGACCGCCAAGCTGACCGTTATGCCTTGATGCCCTTGCCTTAATTGGTGAAGTTTGGCTACCGCCCTTACGGCCAATTTCGCTGTAAATGCGTAACATCCAAGATTTGGAACCGAAAACGCCCATCAAAAGATCGGGAATACTGAGGGCAACGTCTAAAGATTTCCAATAAAGCGCAAACCCATCAGCCAATACATTAACCTGAGCAAGGTCTTTTGGCAAGGCATCGGCAAGGCCTTGAGCTAAATTCGTTGGAAACAAAAAAGAAACGCCGGAACGAAGATCAACAATTATTCGACCTGACTTTCGATCATAGCGAGCCAATACTGCTCTAGGTTCGGTTCTACTGGTTTGATGACCAACTTTTTTTGCAGCCTTAATTTCTTCGGCAAGCTCTTTCGCTGAAATAGTCCATTTACCCATGAATTTTCCTCCATGCCGCAGACAATTTAGCTTGATGATCAATAACAATTCCTAATGCTTTAAAGATATCACGGCTTGACATGCCTATTGCTTCCAGGATTCTAGGCCGGTTTATATTATCACCGATTGTAATACGAACCCGCCCAGCGCCACGAAAAACATGCACATGCGGGGGACGGTGATCGTTAGGCATAATCATAACCGAGAAACCATCAATCGATATTATTGTGGGCACAAACAAATAATAACCTAACAGCTTAGGTTATTCAAGCATTTTGGGGAGCCCCTTGGGGCGAACGGGGAGGATTGCGTTGGGACCAGTTCCGGCGGGTGGGGTTTTCATGGGATTGTGAAAACCCATGGTGGGGGCGGGGTGAAAGGGTTAGTTTGCATAGGCTTCGCTTATGTAAAGTCGTGAGACCGAGGACGGGGGCGGAAACCCCCGCAGGGGGCGAGCCGGGAACCGGCGAAGGGGCAAAGTCTGATAAACCGGGTTTATCAGAAAGCGACAAATGCAAGGCCCGTGATGACACGATGTCGGCACGGGCCTTGCGTCGCGGTTTGCCCGGTGCTTTTTTTACGGAGCAAAGCGGAGTGAAAAAAGCATGACGACCCCGCCCGCAGCTTACCCTTTTACCCTGCCCACACTTCGTGCCATTGGCACGAAAAAACCCCGGCTCTTCCCGCCGGTCTGGACCCCTCGCAAACCTGGGACCGCCCGCTCGGGCTGGGGGTGGGGTGTTAAAATCTCAGAGCGGCGGAACCGTTCGGCCTGGCTGCTCAGGCTGGCCGTCGCGCCGCTACCGCTGAGAGTTGTAAAGGCGGAACTTTCCGACTTTGCAACGATGTCTAAAACTGGATCGCGCTCACACTGTCGGGAAACCGGCAGAGGGCGCGGCTCTGCTGATGTTGGTTCTTCCCCGTTTAGTTTCAACAACAAACGTTCAAACGTCGCAGTCGGTCTATAATCGGTCAGAAGTTCCCCGGTTTTTGTATCAACAAAGTTCCTTGCCTCCGGGATGTAATCCCAATGAATCGTTTCATTCAATCTGGTTATGGCCGAGGTTCCCCGGTCTAAAACAATCTCTTCATCTTCACCTTTTTGTTTTAGCTTCTCCTGAACATCTTTCGGTAAATATGCCTGAAATGTTCTTCTTCCTCTCATGGCCTGAAAAATGGTGTCTAATGCCTCTGGATTGAGCTTTTGATCGCTAATTAGTTTGGTAAAATACTTAAACATTTCTTTCACGGTTTCGTCGTCACACGGAACAATTTTCTGCGCTTCCTCAACTGCCCGGTATTCCTCCGTATTTTTTTTATATTTATTCACTTTCCCTAACCAATAATCTTTCAATAATTTGGCTTGTTTTTTCCCTTTTACGACGGCATGAAAATGCGGATGAAATGTTTTTTCAATCTCATTGAAGGTAACTTCAATCTTTCTCAAAGCCAGAAATTGCATCTTCTTCGTTTGTTTAACAGAGGTTGCGCACATCCCAAAAAGTTTAATCATTTCATCTATCGTTTGGCCTAACTCCTCACCTGTTGTGTTTTTCAGCGTCAGAGTTACAAAATATTTGTCATCCCATTCCGCTACAAGCGGCTCATACTTATTAATTAAAGTGGCGGTGCGTATCCGGTTACAGACGCTACACCAGCGCTCTTTACAATAAAATGCTTTGATTTTCCCTT
>JBAQYH010000796.1:0-6584 GCA_049299935.1 Methylobacter sp.
GCACTTATGAAGCTTGGCAGTTATTTGTTGGTTTTTTTTATTAGTTTACAGTTCAATCGCTGCAGCGAACATGCGGCGCTCACCTTTAAAAGCATTGCTTATGCAGGGTTGATTTATGCCGTTTATGGCCTGGTTATTTATTTAGGGCAGTTTAATATGCTGTTATGGTTTGAAAAGTGGGTTTACCGGGAGTCTGTGACCAGCACGTTTGTTAATCGTAATTCTTATGCCACTTATGCGGGTTTAACACTACTGGCCGGATTTCCATTACTATTTGAAAAACTTCAGTCCAGCTTTCAATACGGTGTTAAAAGCTACTACGGCAGACAGTATTTTTTTGAAAATGTGCTGGTTCGTTGTTGGTTTCCTTTATTGCTGATTATTACCATCACGACTGCATTATTTTTAAGTCTGTCTCGCGGTGGTTTTTTGAGCACGACGCTGGCCGTATTAACGCTTTTTATTATCTTGCTATTGAGTCGTAAAATTAAAAATAACAGCTCCGTCATGCTGTTATTAGCGACTATTAGTTTGGTTTCCTGGGGTGTATTGGAACAAAGTGGCGATCAATTAATCGAGCGCCTTGATTCTATATCGTCCGAAAACCAGGACCGCTGGCTGGTTTATGATATTTTATCGAAAGCTAATGTTGAAAATCGCCGGCTAGGCGTCGGCTATGGTAGTTTCGAAAAAAGCTTCAGGCTGTATCGCGACGAAACCATCGCGGCTTATTACGATAAAGCGCATAACACTTATTTGGAAAACATTTTCGAATTAGGTTTGCTGCAAGCCTTAGCCTTATTCACAGCTATTTTTCTGACGGCTTCAATATGTCTTCGCGGGGTTTGGGTACGGCGTAAACATTGGATTTACCCGGCTATAGGCTTTTCCGCAAGTTTGCTGGTGGGTGCGCATGCTTTGGTGGATTTCAGTTTACAAATACCGGCTGTGGCATTTACTTACGCCTTGATAATGGGAGCTGCCGTTGGACAAGCTTCGCCGACTCGAAGAGGATGATAGACTGTGCGCTTTGTGAGCCGAACACAATTACTCTGGAACGCGCCTCTGAATCGAGGCATCACCACTAATACACATTCTTTCCGATAAAACCTCGAAACACCGTCAAAACAACGATTTTAAGGTCGAACCATAAAGACCAGTTTTGAATATATTCCAAGTCATACTCGATACGTTTTTGCATCTTATCCAGCGTATCCGTCTCCCCCCGCCAACCGTTTACTTGCGACCACCCGGTGATGCCCGGCTTAACCTTGTGACGCAGCATGTATCCTTTAATCAACTTGCGATATTCTTCGTTGTGCGCCACCGCATGCGGGCGCGGCCCAACCACCGACATCGAACCTTGCAACACATTAAAAAACTGGGGCAATTCATCCAGTGAAGTCCGGCGCAAAAAAGCTCCCAGCGGCGTAAGGCGCGCATCGCCTTTTTTCGCCTGCGGAATGTTTTCGCCGTCTTCGCTTACCGTCATGGAACGAAACTTCCACACCTCCACCACCGAGCCGTTCAACCCATAACGCTTCTGCTTGAAAAACACCGACCCCGGCGACGTCGCCTTTATCGCAACCGCAATCGCCGCCATCAGCGGCGAAACCAGCAGCAGAATCAAGCAGCCTAAAATAAAATCCTCGGCCCGTTTCGCCCATCCATACAAGCCATAAAACGGAGTCTCATAGACACTCACCAGCGGCATCCCGCCGAAATCGATCCAACGCGAATGCATCAACTCTGAAATGAAAAGGTCCGGCACCACATAAACCGATACCGTGGTATCCGCAAACTGACTGACCAGCTCCTCAATGCGCCGCTCCTCGCTTCGAAGCGGCAATGCGACATACACCGAATCAATCCCACCGGCATGCACCTCCTGAATCAAATCATCCATTGATCCCAAGGAATATTTAGAATGACCCACATCGACAGACCGGTCTTCATCTTGATGATTATCGTAAACCCCCTTGACCAGCAAACCGGACCAAGACATCGAATCCAAATGCTTAATAAGCCGATGCCCGACCGGGTTGTGCCCAACCACAGCGACCGTGCGAGTATTCGCACCGTGCCGGCGAACATACCTGAGCATCCCACGCACCGCCAGCCTCACAGCAACCAATGCGACAGGAGCAACAATAATCCACGTTAACACGACCAACCGGGAAAACACTTCCGATGTTTTGGTCGCAAATGCCAGCATCAGCAGTATGGAAACGACCATCAGCCAAATGGACAATAACTCTCGAATCTCATCAACCAACGAACTGGTCCGCCAAGAGTTATATAACCCCCTCATCTCGGCGAAAAGCGCAAAAAGGGCCGCCGCCAACACCGATACCAAAATCCGCCGGGTATCCCAATCCCCGCCATGCAGGACAAATCCAATCCAGTAAACGAAAAAAATCAGAAAGCCGTCCAGCAATCGTTGCAGGAAAGAAATACGGGACGCATTTGGACGTAAAAAACCCTTACGCACGACAAACTCCTTTTAATTCCTGCTCAAATTTTCTCAACACCGCCTCCTTTGAAAATTGCTTCTCTGCAATTTGCCTACCTATCATTCCTAACCTCTTGCGTTGAACAGGATCATCCGCCAATGAAATTAGCGCCTCCAAGAATGCACAGGCATTATCCGAGCGAGCGACGGCGCCGCATTGAGAGACTATGCCGCCTACTTGGGTATCGGCGCGGGCAGTGGTTAAAACCGGGCGCCCCGTCGCCAACATCCCCAGCAACTTGGAAGGCATGACCAAATCTGCAATATCTCCACGCTGCGGTAACAAATGCACATCGGCCATGTTCAACAATTCATTCAGCATTTCCAAAGGCTGCAACGGCAACCACACAACATTTGCCAAACCGGCATATTTCTCCTGCAAGCGCAATCTGGCGGCGCCGTCACCGCATAAAACAAACCGTATAACCGAATTCTCTTGAAGTTTTGCCGCAGCTTCCAGCACAATTTCCAATCCTTGCTTTTCGCCCATATTCCCTGAATACAAAGCAACGACTTGGTTCGGCAATAGGCCCAATCTGCGTCTGAACCCACTCTCTGCCGCCAAGGGATAAATCTCACCCAAATCAACCCAATTAGGAAAAAGAACAGCCCTGTCAGGTGCCACGCCTTTGCCGGCCAACCTCTCCAGCATCTTGGCAGAGATCGTAGATACCCGGTCAAAACGACGCATCAACAACCGCTCGGCAACCAGCACCCATCGCTTCAGCCAATCCGCACGCAAAATCCCGAGTTCATAGGCTGCATCAACTTCAAAATCCTGGATATGCAGCCATGCTTTTGCGCCTGAAAGCCGTGCCGCCAGCCACGCCTGCGGCGCACAAAAGAACGGGGGCTCGACGACCAGCACCACATCGGCCCGCCAAAAAACCAGACGAAACATGATTGGAAAACTGGAAAGCGCAAAGCCAATCAAATGCAGCAAACGCTTTAATCCGGAAGGTTTAGAGGGGACCCACAATGGACAGCGATAGATAGTCAAACCGCCCCTTTCATCACGATTGCGAACATACGGCCCTTCGACTTGCCACCCATTCGCATAACCATCGCCTATTCGCCACTGCGGATAATATGGAGGAGCCGTCACCACCCGCACCTCGTGTCCCTGCGCGGCCAGCCACTCCGCCATCTCGCCGGAATATTTACCGATGCCGGTCAGCTCAGGGGCAAAATTGATACCGTGGATCAGTATCTTCACGAGTTTACCAAGCCTTGACCATCCTTACGGCAGAACAGAAAGTCCGCCTGCACGGCCTGTCCGCGCTGATCGTAAGCGGTGTTAAACATCCCCATGAGGCAGAAACCTCTGGCCGAAAGCCAGTCGATAACCTCCCACGCCAATTTTTGCCCTGAATAAAGTTCAACGAAAGAACACTCGCAATACACCCAATCAAACCGCTCAAGCAAAGACTCGCAGCCTCTAAGCGCATCGAACTCAAAACCCTGGACATCGAGCTTCAACATGGCCGGCATTTGCAAATCATCCGCACTTACGAATTCAGCTAACGGCGCTACATGCACCTCAACGATGCCTGCCTCCTCGGTACCTGGAAACAGGGCTGACTGAAGCGAAGAAATGGGCAACAACGAAGACGAATCGTCCCTGGCGGAAACGTGCATTTCCTGTCTCACGGACTCCGGTCCGATCGCCGATTGGTGCAGAACCACTTGATCATCACCGACGAAAACACGGCGAAACAAAGCAGCCGGGCCGCTCAACGGCTCAAACGAAATGACAAGCGCTTTGGGCGCCCATTGACGAGCCGCCAAAGCGAACTGCCCCCGGTTGGCGCCAATATCGACCACTGTTGCCAGATCGCGCGACAAAACATTCCGATGTTCAGCGCCTGCGAGCACTCGATGGCGAAACAAAGCCAGCAACAACCGCTTGGACAGCATGGTTTGACTCAGCTTGTCCAGCCTGTTCATGAACGCTTGGAATCTCATAGCAACGGGTTAACCCCGAATTCACGCCAAATTGCCTCGACGCAATCGATCCCTTCTGTGCGCATTCTATGCTCCACTTCCCGCACCTTCACGTCCACCAGGAAGCGATACCAAAATCCCTGCAAAAAATGAAAGACGAAACCAGCTCTTCCATCCAGGATGCCGAGACGGAAAATCATCCGGTAAGCGAAAAACAGGAATGCCCGTCCCCCTAGCGGCAAATGCACATAAACGTTTTCCTTCAACCAGCGGGTGTACCTCGCTTGGCGCGTAAGCGCATTGTTATCGGTCACAATACTTAGAAATCCATATTTCTTGTTCAGAAGGTCAATCGCCTCACGGGTCGAATAACCATTGTGCTTGTTAGTCCACCAAGTAATATTGTTCAAATTGTCGTCGATATATTCACTTCGCAGACGCCTAATAGCTCCCGGAACCACAATCTTCTCGTCCATCCAGCGCTGCTCGATCTTAGCTTTCCCTCTACGCCATATTCTAAGCTGCCATTGCGGGTAACCTCCATGACGGATCAGCGTCCCCCGAAAGCGGACATAAAGCGGAACCATGAAACCATTAATTGCCGATATGGCAGTCGGCAATCTACTTCGAATTTCTTCAGCCATGGCGGATGTAATCACCTCGTCCGCGTCCACTCGCATTATCCAGTCGGTATCAATCGGCAGATGTTCCAGCGCCCAAGCAAGCTGCTCAGCATGGTTCTTAAATTCATGCTGCCATACTTGGGCCCCGTGAGACTGCGCGATTGCAAGCGTCCTATCCGTAGAAAAAGAGTCCACCACAATAACCTGTTGTGTGATTTGAAAAACACTATGGAGACAGCGCTCAATATGCTTTTCTTCATTAAACGTCAAAATCACGACTGTAATTGAACTCATAATCTCATCAGACATTGAAAAATATTAATGCGGCCATAGCTCTTCAACCCTTTACGCCTATCATCTCTTCAAAAACGCTGTTCATTTTTAAGGAGACTTTTTCCCAGCCGAAACTGTTATTAACGTATTCTCTGCCTTTTTCTCCCATCAATTGCATATCAGAGTTCAGTATTGAAGCAATAGCCTTTGCAAAGTCATCCGCCGTGTTGTCGACCCACTTACCGCAACCCATTTTTTCCACGTCTTGCCACGGGGAACTTGTACTTGCAACAATGGGAGTGCCGCATGCCAAAGCTTCAGCATAAACGTTTCCGAAATTCTCGTTATGGGAAGAGAGGGCAAAAACATCGGCACCCGCAAGAAATGCCGCCTTGTCGCCGCCTTCGAGATGGCCTGTTAAGAAGACATTACCTTCAAGCCCGGCATCTGATATTTTCCTCAACAACTTGTCTTTCTCGCCGCAATCATCCCCGGCTATAAAAAGAGCCGAGCGAGGAAAATCCTTGGTTAGCACCGAGAATGCATCAATGAGTATATCAAAGCCTTTTTTTGCGTGGAGTCTTCCCATAGAGACTATTATGGCTGCGAACTCACCATCAATCCCGGCGTACCTCTTTAAAAAATCTTTCTTTGATACGCTACGAGCCTCTGAAAAACTCAGGAGCTCCACGATATTTGGCACCACATGGACACGCGCCTTTTTGTAGAGACTGCGTATCTCCATTTCCTCCTGCACGGATGTGGCATGCCAACTGACGTAACCGGCGAAAGGCCTGATGATAAGCGACAGCCAAAGCCGTTTAAAACGGCTGCCAAAATTTAAACACCACGACCCAAGACTCCCTCGCGGCGAAAGAAGCACAGGCTTACCGAGGATTCTTGCATACAAAAGAGTGACTGGGACATGGAAGGAAAATATGGACTGCAAGTACACCACATCAGCGTTCCTTATGTCATTCCACAAACCAATAAAATAAGCCCATGAAAAGCTTTTTTCATCAGCCCCTCCATAGTACTTAACGCTCAATCTGTCACCAAACTTAATAAATTCCCCAGTCGGCACCTTGAGACGGCCTTTGCCGTTAGCGTTGGTCGTTGATACATAAACATCCACGCCCAGCATGGCAAGACCTTTGCCAAGATTAAGGATTGAAAATATCGGCCCCCCATATACAACCGCAGGATAAAAAGAGCCTACTACGATGCTCACC
>JBAQYH010000797.1:0-1788 GCA_049299935.1 Methylobacter sp.
CCAGTCGATACTTTTTTTAAAATAAATTGATCGTAGCATTTCATTATCATTAATAATTTCAAAAAGACTCTTCTCTTCTGGTTGTTCCTCAACAGAGCCATACTGAATTGTGATACCACCATGAACTGAATGTATCCAACCAGAGTAATCTACCGGGCCGGATAATATGTGTTTTCGCTGCTTTACCAAAGTTTCCATCCATTGGCTTAGTTCATTGATATTTAGAACAACACAGAAACCTCTTGAATTTTCGCCATATTGCGACCACATTCTAGGCCGACCATAAATCGACGATTCGATTGGACATTCCTCTGGTTTATGTTCTTCTTTTTTACTAGCCGTGCAGAATATTCTTAATTGCTCGCCTAAACTTTTAAAGCTATCTTTGTCTTCTTGACTTATATCACGCCCTATTCCTTCAGACTCAATCCAGTTTAATAAACTCTCACGTGGATCTGCCAAGCTCGCTACATTACCAAGTTTTATTCTCTTGTCATGAAGTATATTTGCCAAATGTTCCAAGCGTGAATAGTGTGCAACATTTCCGTCCTCATCAATCATGAATACAACCCATTTATGTCTCTATTGAAATATAACGCCTAACGTGGAGGTAACCGGCTTGCGCGGCTTTTCGCGCAGGTCCGGTTGACCGCAAGGTTAGCCGCCATGTCGCTCGTATAACGCATTTGCGACAGCGTCTGCCCAGAGGTAAGTGATGCTTCCAGGCTGAATACCTTGAGCATGTGCCTGTTCTGCGCCGCCCGCTGCAAGGTTTGTGAAATCGAGTTCCATGTCTTCATGTGCTGCACACCACATGTCATAAGCCATTTTGGACTCGTCGGATCCTTCGCGATAGAGACGCAAGGCTTTATTCGCTGTGGCAATTGACCTATGTCGCATCACTAGGTGCGACCAGATTGATCTGGTGTTTGCAACCCAGTGCCTATCTGGTTGGAGAAGCATCGCCATTTCGGTACCAACACCCACCTTGAGATATGGAACATTAGATTTATAAATGTCGTTACGCATTTCGCGCGCACTTTGAACAATAGATAGCTTTGTCGCGAGTTTGAAGATCGTCTCGTATGGCCTTTCATTGAGAATTCTTGGGCCGAGGCCGTGCTCAGCAGCACTGTAGTTGCCGTAGGGATCAGCTATTCCGAGAGCGAGGTCTACATAGTCTTGAATCTGGCTAGCAGCTAGAAGTGACTTTAGGCAGTGACTAATCTCAACTCGATGGTTGTAGTGATCGATGATTTCTGAGTAGTCGAGTTCAGAGAGGAGGCGATTGTTCATGATGGCTAACTAATATTAGCCATCCTAATAGACGCAAAACATTGCGTCATTTTGATGTCTAATAATTTTAAAGAATAAAAAATCGTTATGATTTCATGTTGTTGTATATATTTAGTACGCCCTAAAATAAATTCAGGTAGCGTCATATAAAACACACATGGCTTAAGTATAAACACTTACAACAAATAAGAGCAATAAACTTAACCGTTAGCCACCGTCAATCTCAGCATACGCGGTTTCACCGGTTGCACGATCTACTGGGCTAACGAAACCGCATTGAATGAAATCGATTTCCCTGCGGTCAATATTAACGATGTCAAAACGGTTTGAGGTATGATTCAAACTTCATAAAGTAAACGTCCGGCAGGGGGTTGGGTATGTTAATCAAAACCAAAGCAAACATCTTAAGCAGCCAAATCACTGACCGGGCGGTTTTTGAATCCCGAAGGGAGTTTATCAAGGCGGCAACGGCGCTTTCGGCGGGGCTTATGC
>JBAQYH010000798.1:0-10244 GCA_049299935.1 Methylobacter sp.
CTTTCAGGGCTTTTTTGATTTTCATTTTGCGGGAGCGGGTTTTGCTCGAACCCAGGTTTTGGAACATGCCCTGCAATTGGCTGGTCATTTCTTCCATGCCGGGAGGCGCCATGATCTCAACGCCCATCGGCGCAAGATGCACGTCGATTTCAATTTCCTTGTCGTCCAGGTCGCCCTCGCGTAATTTCTTGCGCATTTTCTGGCGGGTCGATTCTTCGGTGTCGGACAGCATGCCGCCATTCGCCCTGGGCAGCAGAATATCCAGAATCCGGTCTTCGGCGGCGTCGAAAGCCTTGTTTTCAACCTTGTCCATTTCCGCCGTGCGGGTCATTTTGACGGCGGTATCGACCAAGTCGCGGACAATGGAATCGACATCGCGGCCGACGTAGCCGACTTCGGTGAATTTGGTGGCTTCGATTTTAATGAACGGCGCATTGGCCAGACGAGCCAGGCGGCGGGCGATTTCGGTCTTGCCGACGCCGGTAGGGCCGATCATTAAAATATTTTTAGGGGTGATTTCTTCGCGCAGGGCAGGGTCTACCTGTTGGCGGCGCCAGCGGTTGCGCAGCGCAATGGCGACAGATCGCTTGGCATTGGCTTGGCCGACAATATGTTTGTCCAGCTCGCTTACAATTTCTTTGGGGGTCATTTGAGTCATTTGTTTACTCGTTAGGTTCGGCGTCGAGTTCTTCTATACGCGTGTGCGGTTGGTATAGATGTCTATGGCAAAAAATCAAAGATTCTTTGAGTCAAAAGGTTACTCGTTCGGTTCCGCATCCAATTCTTCAATACGCAAATTATGGTTGGTATAAATACAAATATCGGCGGCTATATTTAAAGAGCGTTCGACAATTTCGCGGGCGCTAAGATCGGTGTTTTCCAGCAATGCACGTGCGGCAGCCTGGGCAAAAGCGCCGCCGGAGCCTATCGCCATCAAGTCATATTCCGGTTCGATCACATCGCCGGTGCCGGAAATAATCAGCGAGGTTCTGGCATCGGCAATGGTCAGCAACGCTTCCAGTTTGCGTAAGGCGCGGTCGGTGCGCCAGTCCTTAGCCATTTCCACGGCGGCGCGGGTTAAATTGCCGCGATGTTTTTCCAGCTTGCCTTCAAAATGCTCAAATAAGGTGAATGCATCTGCGGTGGCACCGGCAAAACCGGCAATGACTTTATCATGATATAAACGGCGTACCTTCCGGGCATTGCCTTTCATGACCGTGTTGCCCAAGGTGACTTGGCCATCACCGCCGATTACAACTTTGTCGCCCCGGCGAACAGAAAGTATCGTTGTTCCTCTGAAACTCACTTTGACATCCTAAAATTACAAATACATAACGTTAATTTTACATGGTCTGAATTTAAATGTGCGAAAAAATGAAGGCAGGGCCGTATAAGCGTACAAATGCGGTTTAGCTGGAGTTCATAAAAGTATGCTACGCTGAATAAAATAGTCAGCAAAGGGCACTTTAAATGGATGCACTGGATCAAATATCAACAACCCTGGCATTAACAATGGGGCTGGCGTGGGCCAGCGGCATTAACCTTTACGCGACATTGTTCACGCTGGGTTACCTTGCCAATAGCGGCAATATCGACTTGCCGCCGGATCTGCAAATAGTCGCCAACCCGATGGTCATGGGGGCGGCGGGACTCATGTATCTTGTCGAATTTTTTGCCGATAAAATGCCGGGCGTCGATACCGGCTGGGATGCGATACACACTTTTATCCGCATTCCGGCAGGGGCCATGCTCGCGGCCGGAGCGATCGGCGACTTGAATCCCGCCGTCGAATTAGCCGCAGCCATCATGGGTGGAGGCCTGGCCGCAGGTTCGCATGCGACCAAAGCAGGGAGTCGGGTGTTGATTAACACCTCCCCGGAACCCTTTAGTAACTGGGTTGCATCGATCAGCGAGGATGCCGTAGTGATAACCGGCGTCTGGGCGTGCATCAATCATCCGGTATTATTTTTAATAGCGCTGGCGGGATTTATCCTGCTGATGATCTGGCTGCTGCCGCGGATATGGGGCGGCATGAAAAAAGTATTCGGTTTTATTATCAACCTGTTCGGCAAAGAAAACGCCCCGGCCGACCAAAATTCGGCCCAATAAAAAACATTATTTATTGACTGACGGCGGATAATCGAGTCTAATGGCGCTCTTTTGTAGTTCCGCCCAGGTAGCTCAGTCGGTAGAGCAGAGGACTGAAAATCCTCGTGTCGACGGTTCGATTCCGCCCCTGGGCACCACTGCGAAAACAAGCAACACCTCAAAATGCCCAGGTAGCTCAGTCGGTAGAGCAGAGGACTGAAAATCCTCGTGTCGACGGTTCGATTCCGCCCCTGGGCACCATGAATTCCAAAGGCTCCGAAATTTCGGGGCCTTTTTTGTTTTTGCACATGGGCAGAATGATATTCTTCAAGGATATTCTGTTTTAATGGGCTGCCGAACCTCAGGGCATTAGTTAAGTGCTTCTCGAAATTTGTTTGTTATTGATGCAACAAGTTAAGCCGTAGTAGCGCTCTATTAACGAACTTACGATGTTTTCATTAGTTTCAGCAGTTTTTCAATATTATGCTCTTTTCTTTTATTCCATTCGATAGAAGCGGCTGTTGTCCAATAGGCGTGTGAATTGAGGAAGTCGAGAGTACTTTCAAGCCATTGTTCTTGTGTGATTTTATAATCAAATTCGATTAATTCACGCCATAAATTATTCGATAAGATAAGAAAATTATCTGCGCCGAAATGGCAAAGATCGGCATCACACATCACTTTTTCTAAAAGATTGTTAGCCGTTTGAGGCAGGGCTGTTGCCATGATGATGGCCTTAATAACTTCTATTTGCTTTGATGAGTAGGCAAACCTCGGCAAGAGTTCGTCAACAATTGATGCGCCAATAACTTCATTGTTTTCATATCGTACGATATAACCAATATCATGAAGGACAGCCGCCGATAAAAGTAAGATTAACTGCTCTCCTTTGATGTTTTCTAAATGGGCCAAATGTTCAACGGCGGGCAATACATAGTCTCTTGTATGATGAATGCCGTGATAATAAAGTCGCGGGTCTAATTCAGCTTCCAATTTCTCAAAGATATATCTTTGCATCTTTTGATATTCAGGCACTTTCATTGAGCGATTCGAACCTCAAGTTACTTGTTAAAAAACAATATAGAAACAGGGGGGGTAATGCTAAAATATTTTCAAAAAATAGGATGTTTATTTGTATTCTTGGCGCAACGTAACAAATATAATTAGCCAATGAGCTTTATGCGGATCACTTAAATTTAAACCTTGAAAAATAACCTCCTAGCGAGTCTTAAATGAGCGAAAAAGCAAAAATCGACCGGGTGAAACAGTATTTAAAAGGAGAAATTATTTTCCAGGAGGGTCAGCCCAGCGAGCACTTTTATATTTTACAGAAAGGCGAAGTTGAAGTCTCTATTAAGAGGCATGAAAAACGATTTGTTGTAAATAGCTTAGGGCCTGGTGCATTTTTTGGTGAGATGGGGTTACTCTCCAACGAGCCCCGTTCAGCGACTTGTAAGGCAATGACTTTTGTAGAAGTTATTCGGGTTAGCAATGAGGATTTTAAAGGTCTTTTAAAAAACTCGCATCCTTTAACCGAGAAAATCATAAATATGCTATTGGGGCGCTTAAAAAGATTGACGGATATTTCAATTAATAATGCGGCATCGGTTAATTCTTTCTATGCAGCAGCGATTTTGCTTGATCTTAATTTTAGGGCGACCAAGAATGATTGGTTATTAGCAGAACTGGTCATTAAACAAATCAGCTTAACGCTTGGCTTACTTCCTCATCAGGCAAAAGAAGTGCTTCAGCAATTTATCGATTTTGGCTTGATCCGCCAAGAGAAAAAATTGAAAAAAAAGGGGGATTTTTCCGCTTTTCAGGGGGATGAAGGGGAAAGTCGGTTATTCCTCGCGTCAAACAATTTATTGGAGGCGGCAAAAAACATTCAAAATCAACCGGGCAAAACCTTTTCAGATTCAATTTCATTGGATTTAGAGTTAATGGAGATTAGCGAGGCTCTTGAGTTATTCGATATTAACCAAAAGAAGTTTTACAGTAAAATGTGCGTTGCAGATTTTCCGGACAATTTGTTTTTTATCAATAAACCTATATTATTTGATTTGATAAAAGATAAAGGCAAGCAATTTTTTGAAAAACCCAGTGTAAAAGATATTTCTGATATTAATGCATTAGACGATTTAATATTTGTCGATAAAAAAACAATCCAACAAGCGTTACAAGAGCTGGAACCCTATACTGTGGCCAAACTAGTAAAGTCAGCATCTGTTGAAATAGCCGAGATGCTTATGGGATGTTTTTCTTCGCGAATGAAGGGGATTATTGAAAACACAATCGATAAGGTACATATTGATGATGATTTAGAAGTCCAAGGGATAGAAAAATCTTTTATTGATATAATAAAACGGATTAAGAAAGTGCCGCTTTCTTAATTTTCTAAAAATAGCCGTTCAATAATTAGGAAGTATGCTGTAACTAAATGTCTGGAAAAATTTGTGCGCCTTCAATGAGAACCATTTGAAGGGTATATATTAAGCCGTCGTTGTTTTAATGAAGAAACTGACTCAATATATAAGTTTGTTTTCTAAACTATTCTTTTAGTAATCGATCCAATTTTAATAATTATAATCATGAATATTGCAACATTAACGGGCGTTATTATCGGTTTATCTGTTTTGGCTGGGGCTATGCTGGAAGCTACAGAAAATATTTCTATTTTCTTTAACCCTAGAGGCCTTGCGATTGTCATAGGGGGCGTTGTCGGTTCCAGTTTTATATGTCATTCGTTAGAGGATATGTTTGGTGTTTTCAAATCAATGATCAAGGTTTTTCACCGTGAAGACCAGGCCAGCCGATTATATATTCAAAGTATTTTGGATTGTGCGGACATGACATTAACCGGCAATCTAAAAGCCATAGAAACTAAAATCGCCCAAACGAATAATGCTTTTTTACGCGAAGGATTACAAATGGTATTGGATCAATACCCTGAGAAAAAAATGCGTAGTTTGATGCGTTTTTCAATCCAAAACGCAAAACAAAAAGTATTAAACGAAGCTCAGTTGTTACGCACTATGGCTAAATTAGCGCCGGCTTTTGGAATGGTCGGTACATTGATAGGCCTTATTGTCATGTTTCAAAGCATGGATGAAAACTTCAGTAACATGGGTAAATCTTTAGCCCTGGCAATGATGACGACATTGTATGGGATATTATTAGCTAATTTAGTTTTCTTTCCGATGGCGGTTAAATTGGAGGGGCGGATAGCGTCTCAAGTTCAACGCATGGTTATCATTATGGAAGGCTGCATATTGATTTCAAAAAGAACGCCTCCTGATTTAGTTAAAAGTGAATTAGAAATGATGACTAAGCACGAGCAATGGAAAGCAATCGGCAAATAAATTTTATTGTAACTACTCAGCATGAAAGATAATGGAACACGGATGCCAAAAGTAGGCGCCTCTAGGCGACGCGGATTAGGCTGACAAACACGGATAAAAATCCGCGTCATCCGTGTTCTATTAATCGTAGTCAGTATGTTCGCTGAGTGATTGCATTTTATTTTCAATATACTTCAGAAAAATTAACTTAGGTCTTAACTATGAATGATGACGATCAACTAGATTCCAATGATGATCTATTCATCGTGCCGCGAAGAGGGGAAGACCAAGATGATTGGATGCTTTCCTTTGTCGATCTCATCACGTTGTTAATGGGCTGCTTCGTTATTATGTATACGTTAAAAAGCGCTGATGTTAGTAAACATGAGAAGATGTCTCAGTCTATACACGAAGCAGTCGGAGACGTAAGCGCAAATAAAGTTGAAAAATTAGATTACACCCGTTTTTATCAGGATGTTGGTGATTATATTAAAAATCAGGGGCTTGAGGGGCATGTTGAAGTCAGGCTGACTAAAGCGGGTGTGGAAATATCAACAGAGGGAAGTATGTTGTTTGAACCGGGGAGTGCGGATTTGAATAATAACTCTCAAGATTTAATAGCTAAAATAGCTTCTTCTCTAATGCATGAGCCTTTTTTCATACAAATAGAAGGGCATACGGATTCTGCGCCTATTTCCACTACGCAGTATCCGACAAATTGGGAGTTATCAGCGGCAAGAGCGGCACGCGTGGCTCGGTTAATGATAAGTTTAGGAATGGAAGCCAATCATTTAAATGCGGTTGGGTACGCAGATACGCGCTTACTTTATCCTGACCAGCCTTTTCATGCTAACAATCGGCGTGTAATTTTTGTTGTATCTAAAATATAGACCATACCCATTGTTAATCTATAAGTTAATTATGTTGTTTTTAGCTTTGTCGTTTTAATAGCGTGACAGTTCCAGGTCTCGCAAGTGTTAGAAAAGATTTTAACGAATCGATCAACAAGCAATAGATGCAGATTCTTTTATCTGCATCCGTCGTTGCATAAGTATAATAACTTTATATTTTTTGGTTTAAGGCGGTGGCGGTGCCATCTGTTGCGCAGGATCCGGTTGCGGCGCTGGTTGTTGAGCAGGATCCGGCGCTGGTTGCTGCTGCGCTGGTGGCGCTAACTGTGGATCATCAATAGGCAGCGTTCCATTTAAAATATTTTCCACGCTAACTTCAACATTCGTGTTTTGCCTTCCTGGTCCAGCAGGGCCAAGGCCCGCGGGTGGCTTTGCAGATTGCAGGCCTGGCGAATTAGGAAAATTTCCTAGAACAGCAGGCGGAGCATTTTGAGGTAGCGTACCTCCTGAAGGAGACGGGGAGCCTGGCGGGGGAGGCGGCGGTGGCGCGCTTGAACCTGGCGCGCCCGGTCGATCAGCATTTCTCTGGTTAGATGACTGGTGGGTTCCCGGGGTAATATTCAAAAACTGTGGCATGGTAAATACGTCCTGTACCAAAGCAGAATGGCCGGCTTGGACTGTAAAAGTTCCAGCTTGATTATTAAGCAAAACCTTGCCTTCAAATACGTCAATTCGCAACGTTTTATCTAGCGTGGCGCTATATTCAGTGCCTCGTGTTCCAATGGTGGCAAGATTGGTTTTAACTTGATAACGCTCTTTGCCTATTGAACCGACGACAGTACGAAAAGCCCCTTTTACAAATTGAAAAAATGCTTTTTCTGTACCGTCTGCTTTATTTGAATAATGGTAGTCGGCTACTTTAAATTCAGTATTATCGTAGAAAGAAATTAACCCTCCGTCAGTAAAACGCAATTGTACATAACCTGTTTTAGTGGTGATGATGTCGCCCTGTTCTATAATGGAACCTTTTTGTAAGTCTCGTGTATTACTTTTATCACTTGCAGCATAAACTTCACCCTTTGCAAAAATAACATTGGCTACCGTTTCAGCGGAAGCGTATTGGTAACAACTCAGCGATATAATGAGCAAGAACCACAGTAAAGAAGTAGAGCGCTTAAAAGAATGTGTTTTATATTTCATAATATCTGCCTCAAAAATTCCATTGAGCATTAAATGACGCTAAATTACGTTTATAGTCGTATAGTTCCACATTCGATTCATTTAATAACCATGTGGCTTGCAACGAAAGTGCAAGTTGCTTGTTTAATAAGCGGTGAGAGAATTTTCCCGTTACACTGTAACCCTTATCGCCTCGCGTGGTTATAAAATAAATATTCTCTGCCTTATAATGGCGATCTTCAATGGCACCCATAATTAACAGCTCGTTATTTTCATTAAAATGGAGCTGATTTGTTAAGCGCCCGCCTATACTTTCATAGCCCTCATAAGTATCGCCGCCGGCTTTAATTCTGAATTCGCCGCCATAAAGTTCGGCGGAAAGTAGTGGGGTCCAGGGTAATTGTAATTGATGGTAGAGTATTGTTCCTAAAAGATAGCTATCCGCGTCCAGACTTGTTGCGTTGGGGTATCTAAGCGTGCTTGCTTGGGCATATAAAGACAATGTAGTGTTTGTTTGTAGCGCTCGATTCCATTGTCCCAAAACACTATATTGATCCTGGTAATCTGCTTCACTCAGCCAAATACTTTGGCGGCGAATGTTAAGATCAAAACGATTTTTGTCTTGCTGGTAGCTGCCCCCCAACCAGCCTGATAGAAATGCTAAATCTTGGTCTGGCCGATGGCTGTTAAGGCGATGACTGCCATACATGCCCATGTTCACGCCATAATGGTCGGTTAATTTGAAATTTAAATTAGCACCGCCATTAATGGTTGTAAAAAAATCACCGTCTTTTTCCAAATCTTTGCCCACAAACATAGGGCCATAGCTTCTTGCGACCGGAACAACGATATAGTTGTCATTGGGGCCGCTGGTCAAATTACTATCGTAGCCAGAGGTTGAGCCTAGAAATCCGGAGAATTTACGGAGCTCATCTTTTTGTAGAAATAAATTCTTGAACTCTTGAATGGCACCAACAGGCAATGGCGGGGGAGCTTTTTCTTTGATTTTCGTTAGTAATTCTTCTGCCTTGGCAAATTCTTTTATTTCAGTATAGCTTTGCGCTAACGCTTCCATCGTTTGAATATGGTCAGGCCTAATTAATAAAGCTCTTTCCAATACAAAGACGGCTAAGGAGTATTTTTCCAGTTTGAATAGGACAGAGCCATACAGATAATTAAAATCGGCATCATCGCTATAGTTATCTGCAATAGGTGTTAAAAGCTCGTAAGCCCCGTTGTAATCATTATTTGTTATTAGAACCTGGGCTTGCTTTGTGATATTTTCCGATGTAGCCGCTATCGCTCTTAATGGATAGCTCATGCACAGACAATATACCAGCAATCTTATTGTCATTTTATTGTTCATTATTTATTCGACATAGTTATAGTTGAGCCGGTTTCATGCTGTTGTAATCGTTTATGGTGATATTGACTTAAATTATCATCCGGGTAATGCTTTAATAATGAATCGAAGGCGTTTAAAGCATCCGGATCTTCATTCTCCATTTTTTTATATGCCGCCATATACTCTGAAGTTAATGGCGAATTAAATTGTTCTTCTGATAATAATTCAAAGGTTTTTATTTTTTCTTGTTTTCCTTTTAGTATTAGCGATCCTATGGGGCGGGCCGTAAAGTTTTCGCATTGGCTCAAAGTCGATTCGGCGACGCAAATTCTTGTCCCAAATTGTTTGTTAACGCTTTCCAGCCTTGCTGCTGTATTGATAGGATCGCCTAATGCGCGGTAATCAAACATGGTTTTGCCGCCAAAATTACCTATCAGCACATTGCCCGTACAAATACCAATCCGCGTAATTCCGAATTTTATTCCTTGATTGTCTTTATCTGAGACAAATTGCATGGCATAGGCGTCCATTTCTATGGCGCATTGTAAAGCGAGCCGGCAGTGATCCGGTTGAAGAATGGGGGCCGAAAAAATCACGGCTACGGCATCGCCGACAATTCGATCCAAGGTGCCCTGGTATTTAAAGGCAATATCGATCATTCCTTCCAGATAACTGTTTAGCATTAACACGCATTCATGGGGGGGGTATTTTTCCATCAATGTGGTAAAGCCGGCTAAATCAGTCATTACAAAGGTGCATTCTCTATATTCACCGCCTAATACTAAAGTATCAGGATTATCTATTAAGTGTTTAACTCTATTTGGTGAAACATACCGACCAAAAGCATTGCGCAGCCAGCGTTTTTCATTTTCAGTTTTTAATTGTTTTTGGATAAAAAAAGCCATAAACAATGAAATAATACCTAGCGACGGAAAAATCGGGTCGATTAACAATTTGTTTTTCACAAAGAATAACCACGCGCCGATTATTACAATGCTAATACTTGTGAAACCAATTACGGTTAACTTCAAGCCGCTAACTCTGTCATTAAGCATAGAAAAAAAACACCAAATTAATACTAATAAAGTCGTAATGAGTGCGTTTTCCCAGCCTGGGTTAGTCAAGTAGGAATTTTGTAATAATTGTTCGGTTAATTGCGCATGTACTTCAACGCCTGGAATCAGGTATCCAAAAGGATTGAACCGCATATCCAGTAAAGCACCGGCTGTCACGCCAATAAATATGATTTTACCTTGAATGTCGTCTTTTTTTATTTTGTCTTCAAGTAGTTGCCAAGCCGGGATATAACGTTCAGGAAGTGAAGGGGTGTAATGAAGCCAAGTATAACCTTCAGCATTAGAGGTAATCGGCATATCTCCTATCAAAATTTGTTCTATGCCGGCATTGTTTTCCTCTTTTTCGGTTTGAATTGTATATTGA